>CAMYNE010000196.1 GCA_947259675.1 uncultured Pirellulaceae bacterium | reverse complement strand
AAGTGACAGTAGATAAACCTCATTCAATCAGCAAAGTTTCGCCGCCAACGAAAAAAGATTTGTTTGCGATTTGGTCGGAACTTTCTTGCGCCGCGAATGTTGAATCAAGGTGATATAGACGTTTAACGATTTCCGAATCGAGGTTTATAATTCTATCTTTGCGATTACCGTCGCAGCGATGCTGGAGGTTGCCGATGCGATGCTTAAAAGAGTGGATCATCCCGTTTTCAATGATTGTCCTCATCTTGTTGTCAGGCGCGGTTGCCCTGGCGCAAGATCAAAACGCAAGTGATGACCCAATCGTCAGTCCGAAAAAACAAAACGCTGCCGATAGATACGTTCGTTACGCGAAGGGGTTAATGACGCAATATGATTCTGATTCAGACGGCTATCTTGATGCAGATGAGTTCCGCAAGATGCGGCGTCCGCCCAATGTTATCGATCAGGATTCTGATGGAAAATTCTACTTCGAAGAACTCCTCGCGACGCTCGCAGGGAATACACGAGAACAACAACCCGAGACAATCAACAAACTCAATCGCGAACAACGTACAAGGGTCGAAAACTACGTAGATTCATTGATGAAGCAGTATGATATTGACTCCAACGGATCCATTGACGGAGTCGAACTCAAAAAGATGCGTCGTCAACCCGACAATCAATATGATCGTGATTCCGACGGGCAGTTTTCCAGATCTGAACTCATCGGAGCGATTACAGGATCGACCGAAAAGAGCTTGGAACAACTAAAAGAACTGGCAGAAGAACAGCGTTCCGCAGCATCGCAAGGAACGCAAGACGAATCTACTCAACGAACTCGATCTCGACTCGAAAGCTACGTTAGAGGACTCCTCGGCTCTTATGATCTAAACAAAGATGATTTATTGGATCAAAATGAACGATCCAAAATGAGAAGACCGATTGCGCAGAAAGCAGACGCCAACCGAAATGGCAAACTGTCCGTGGATGAATTGATTGCTTATTTCCAAGAGTCCTTGGCAACCAGTCGATCGAGAACGCGTCAAACGAATTCCAGCACGGCAGGAAAGCAGTCGTCAAAATCACCAACAGCAACAGCGTTTGTCGAATTTGAATTACTTGAACTCAGTCCGGACGCGTCTCCGGAGGAACTCAAGAACCTTGTTTCAAACATAAATGCGGCAGAATCCGATGCTGGTTCTCTAATAGCCGACATTATAAAACATGAATCCGTGACGAAGCGAAGTACAATGAGCTTCGGTGTCGTATCGGGACGACGAGTTGAAATGCGAAGCGATGGCAGGCTTGCGATACCAACAGATTACGGTGGCCGATCCAGTTCGAACAGCTACACGTTGGAGAATGTTGGGCTGAGGCTGGATGTTGAGCCGGAGATAGTTGGTGATTGGGCTTATTTACAAATCACGGTCTCAAAGTCCGGTATTGAGAAAAAGGTCATAAAAAAAACTTCTTTCGACATGGGCGTGAAAGGGCCGGTACGTGTTACGAATGTCGAAGAAGGCAATATGATCGTTCTTGCAGGTGACAAAGACGACGTTAAACAAGTCGAGGCATGGATTTCGCAAACAATCCCGTCGATTCCCACGCTGAAAACGTTCGAATTTGAATCGACCTTCGTCTGCCGGGACGGTCGAGCCTCAGCCGCCCTGTTTTTCGAGTCGGATCGCCGCTGGCTGGTCATCGTTCACGCAATCGTCAATTGAAAGATTTGATTACACATCCAGAAAAGGCGGCTTTCTTCAATCCCGCGTGAGTTGGCTGCCTGCGCATAATCGTTATCATAGTTCGGTCGAATTCAAGGCACGGTTGCCTTGACATTCACGACTTGATGACGATTTGCGTTTGGAAGTGTCTGCGTAATGCAAAATCTGCTGATTGAAAAACCATATGAGTTTGTCGAACCCATTAAGGCGACTTGGCTACAAACTCTCTATGCCAGGAGCGGCTTGTTTCGACCATCGTTGAAACGGTTGCAAGGCGTCGTCGATCACGAATGCCGAAATCTTGATCGTCTCAAAGCATCCATTGATGCCGGCCATGGTGTGATGATGACGCCTAACCATCCGCGTCTGGCAGATCCCATGGTGTTCTGCTTCGTGGCTCGTGAGACTCCCTGCAACTTTTATGCAATGGCCAGCTGGCATCTTTTCAACCAAGGCTGGTTCACCAAATTCATGATTCGCATGATGGGTGCCTTCAGTGTTAATCGGGAAGGCCTCGATCGACAGGCAATCGACTACGCGATCAAGATTTTGCAGCATGCCGAACGTCCGCTTCTGATTTTTCCCGAAGGCGCGACCAGTCGAACCAACGATGGCTTGATGGCGCTGATGGAAGGCCCAGCTTTCATCGCGCGGACGGCTGCCAAACGTCGAGCGAAAGAGAATAAAAAAGTCGTCATTCATCCCATCGGTATCAAATACCTCTTTCAAGGCGATATTGAAAAGGCATGCGATGGGGTGCTAACCAGAATCGAAAAGGGTCTGAGTTGGAAACCGCTGACCGGGATGTCATTGATCGAACGTCTGGTGAAAGTCGGAAATGCGCTGCTGACATTGAAAGAGCTGCAATACGAGGTCCCACAGATTGCTGGAACCTTGCGCGAACGCCAAACCTGTTTGAGAAATCACCTTTTGGCTCCCCTGGAACATGAATGGTTTGGAGAAGAAAAAGACGACGGAATTCAGGTTCGAGTCAAAAACTTGCGAATGAAAATTTTTCCAGAAATGACTCGGCAGGAACTTAGCGAAGAGGAGCGACATCGGCGTTGGGATCAGCTCGCGCGAACCTATCTTGCCCAGCAAGTTGATTGTTATCCGGAAAAATATCTCTACGGTTTGCCCAGCATCGGCCGAATTTTGGAAACTTGCGAAAAATTCGAAGAGGACCTGACAGGTAAATGTACGATCCACGGGAACTTGAAGGTGATCATCGATGTTGATGACGCCATCGAAGTATCTCCTGAGCGCGTGCGGGGTGTGTCTGAGGATCCTATCATGGCGCAAGTTAGACAGCGGTTGGAGGCTCGAATAGATGAGTTGCAGCACGAGTCGCGATTATACGAAAAAGTTTAGCAGTACGTAGTTGGCAGTGGGCAGATGACAGTTGGCAGGGGGCAGGAGGCAGGAGCATGTGAAATCTGGGCCAGCTCAGGCAATTAATAATTCACCATTCACCATTCACCATTAATTATTACATCGGAAATTAGCCCTCCCAACCGCTTTTGTTTGGGAATCGAAATGGCGAAGAACGCCGATTCTCACGTAAACGGTTTATTGGGCGACAACCGAAATGACAAGCGCTGTCCAAGCAAACCGGTGTCGAGCTAGTCGCTAGTCTCCGCCATCATGGTCCATTCCATAATCGATGATGGGGGTAACGGATCCACGCCGAGGTGCCGTAACATGTTCAGACATTGAGCGCGATGATGCATCCCGTGGGTCGTAACGTGAGTCAACACGGCGCCGCGCGTAAACGAATACGTCATTCCGCCATGCGAACCGGTTACGATTTCGTCGGTCGAATGCCCATGTGCCGACTCGTTTATGTCAGCCGACAGAGAATCCAACAGCTCTTGCATTTGTTGAGTCGACAAGTCTCCTGCGGCCTCCAGCCGTTCACTTTGTTCTCGACCGGCCAACAAATCGCCCCAGCCTTTCATCGCTCCAAGGATATGACGGAGCGTATTATGCAATGATCCCAGACCCATTTCAAAACGGTGATGAAATTGTTCGTCGGTTATTTTTTCACAAGTCTGGATGATGTTTTGGGTCGCCCACCGATCATGAGCCAGCAGAATTTGCACTGGATCGCTCGTTGCCATTGTTATTTCCTTTTGAGTAGTGACGGTTTCAAAACCTTTTCATTTGCCCAAGAGCCCTCGATAGAGCCTCGAGCTAGTTTGACATGCTTGAGAGCCCGGATTCTTCATTCCGAATTTTCAGTCATCCCGAGGCATAGCAAGGCCATCGCGGTTCCATAACAGCGGCCAAGTTCGTGCGAGTCAACAAAACAACCGTCGATTTCCGGAAGCGACATGATCATCTCTTTTTGCTGTGCCTCAAATTCGGCGCGAAGTTGTTCGTCTTTAATTTTGGTGATCGCTTCGCTGCGACCACGCATGTCATACCAAAAAAAGAAACCGCCATAGGCCATGTTCGATGTGTGATCGTCGTACTTAAGTGCCGATGTCAAGTGTTCATGCATGTCCAAAGATATCTTGATTGCCGCTACAAGTTGTTCATCGGTCGCCTCTTGCCAATTCCAGAGACCCAGCTCGCACAATGGCATTCGGCCAGCCGACGCTGCAATCTGCTGGGCTGTTCCTGGGGCTTGTTCTCCCTTTTGTCCGCGTGTGCTGCCGTAGGGATACGCTCCGTTTCCAAAACGATCGCTCGTAAGTGAAGCGATGCCTTCGGTGACTTTCGATTGATCGACTTTTGCACCAGCTTTTTGTGCTTCCGAAAGTGCATTCAGGGCAGTGGCTGTAACGAATGGATTGTTGTACTCGTGATACCAGCCGCCACGTCGAGTTTTAATTTGTTCCAAATCGCCAACACACTTTTGCAACGCAGGCATCAGTTCCGGATTTGTCCCGACCAGCCTGGAAAGAAAGCGGACGCGATACGCATACGCCCAGAGAATTTCATCTCGGTCCACTTTGTTAAGATTCGCGTCATCAATGACAAACCTCGCCGCTCGGTCAATCGCGGAATCAAGGGCCTCGGCCTTGTCAGGTAAACCTGGTTTGTTGGCAAGTAGTGCCATCCCGACAAGCGCGGTCACCGCGACGTGAACATTTGGAAGACTGTCGGTTCCGCCAAAGTCGTAATCGCAATCAACGAACCCACCATCGGATCGCTGCATTCCGAGCAAATATTCGACACTCCTTTCGATCAATTCTTTCTGTGAATACGTGCCTGCTGGAGCCGCGCTCCCAGCCGATTTGATTCCCGACAGCAGTGCCGCGTCAGGGATTTCTGAGCGAACCTCAAATCCGCGAATGATCGGACCAAACCCTTCTGCTTCCGCGGCTGCTTTCCAGCCTAGTGGATGATCCGGGTGATTTGTGGCGATCGATTGCCATAATTTGATGGCTTGTTCATGATCACCCTTTCGGAAAACGTCGAATGCCTTTTCCATTTGATCTTGAATCTTCAAAGTCTGTTCATCGGCCCCCACGTTGCCGACCACAATTTCGCCGTCGACGCCGGCATTGAGTAAAGAGAGGAACCATTTGGGGTGCAGGGTTGTTATTCGATCAATCTTCATTTTTTCTTGTGCGTCGGAGCTGAGGATGAGGAACCCAGGTTCGACGAACTTGTATCGCTGAAGATCGTGTCTCTGCTGCTGCTCGCGAGTCGGAACTGCTTTGACCGGAATAAAATATTCATTGATCGCTTTACGAGTGGCTTCCCACGAAAACGGGCCAGCCATCATATAACGATCAATTACCGGTTTGC
>CAMYNE010000195.1 GCA_947259675.1 uncultured Pirellulaceae bacterium | reverse complement strand
AAATTGGGTAAAACCGAGGCTCAGTTTATCCAACGTTTTCTGACTCGACAGTTTCGACAGCGTGCGGTCTTTTGCGAGCCAAGCGAGTTCCCCCATCAACAACGTTTTCCCATTTCTCGAGGAATTTTGAGGGATGAAACAATTTGTCGTCCGGTTTCCAGGATTCGGTCAGCTAAAGCGGTCGCCGGTGACCCGTCATACGCGGTCGACGAGCCTGCCATTGCTCATGGGCTTGGAGTGGTGCAAACCGGTTACGACCAACTCTTTGACCTGCGCGATTCAATTGTTGCAGAGACGCCGGGAAGGCGAATCGCGGTCTTTACCCACGCTTATGATTGAATCTCGCTCCACTCGATCCAACCAAGCAGCGGAGCCTGACTCATAAAGCTAAACTCAATGGGTTACGTATGTCTTGGTACATGCGCTACCCATGTCACGCATCCAAACCCGGAACCGGCCCTACTCTACTGGTAATCAGAATGGGAGCTTTTGCCAGGCTTCAATAACTGTCGAGAGCTGCTCTTGAAACCACTCGGAGTGTTCCGCCGCGAAATTAAGAGGTCCAAAAAACGTTGCATCGATCCATGCCGCCACGTCCGGTGAAATCCAACCCTTATCTACAAAATAAGCAAATGGGCCGGAAAATGAGAATTGAGTCGAGAACCAGTTGATCAAATGTCCTATCAAGGCATTCTCCTTTTCGGTTAAGTCAACTCCCCCCTCGCTGCGAAGTACATTTACCGCACAGTAACCCCACGAGACACAGTAAACCCACGAGCGCTTGGTAAGTTTCTAAGAAACTGAAATAAACTCGTGGCCTTCCCCCTTTCTATTTTGGAGGCTTGGCTGGAATCACGGTGGTTGAATCGACTATAACCCTGTTGACCAAACCATTACGTATATGCGGGATGCTCGTTGTTGAAACCGTTAGATAGCCTGATCGTTTTGCCACGCGAAAAACGTGGGCTAGAAATTCGCTCCCGTTCCCTTCGTCAGCGCCATGAAGGCCGACTCAAGGTCAATCTCTTCTTCCTGAAACCGCGTAAGGCCAAGTCCGTTGTTGACCATGAGTGTCGCCAAATCAGAATAATCGGTTTCAATTTGCCTCAAAGTGACAACCAAACATGCATCACCGGGGCGAACGCTGTCGACCAATTCGTGACCTTGTAAAAGCTCAATTGCTTTGTTTTCGTCGCCTTTGATGCCAATGTGCAGAATCGTCTGTTGACGAACGAGCTTCATCACTTCGGTAACTTCTGCCGCGTGGCTCATTACGCCGCGGTCGATAATTCCGATCTTGTTGCAAACGTCTGCGAGTTCGGGAAGGATGTGGCTGGAAACAATAATCGTTTTCCCCGTTTGCCCTAATTGGCGCAACAAATTTCGCATCTCAATCCGGGCTCGCGGATCCAGGCCGCTCAATGGTTCGTCCAGCAACAGGACTTGTGGATCGTGTAGCAGAACTCGGGCAAGACCCAGTCTTTGTGTTTGGCCTCTGGAAAGCGTGTTGGCGAATGCGTCTCGTTTGAAATCAAGATCAACCGTTTCGAGCATCTCGTCGCATTTCTTCCGTCGCGCTTCGCCCTTAATTCGATAAGCGGCGGCAAAAAATTCCAGGTACTCGATGACCTTCATGTCATCGTAAACACCGAAAAAGTCTGGCATGTAGCCCACCAATCGCCGAATCTCTTTGGGCGAATTGTAAATCGAGTTGCCACACACGTAGGCTTCACCCCAACTCGGCTCAAGCAGTGTCGCAATAATGCGCATCGTCGTGGTTTTGCCAGCACCGTTGGGGCCGATGAATCCGAATAAGTCTCCCTGTTCCAAATCAAGATCGATGCCCTTGATGGCAAACATTTCGCCATATTTTTTCGTTAAGTTTTCTGTTTTGATCACAGAAGAGCCTTGTTTGTTTTTTCCGAGTTCCTGGTTTGCTACTTTTTGCTTCCGCGTGCGACGGGCAACACAACCCGTAGGAGAGTAACCGCGTAATCGTACCCGTCAGATTTGGCTTCGCCGTCCAAGAAGATTTCGGTCGTTTGTTCTTCCAGTTCACCAACAAGAATCGCTCGGTTCAAATGCGGAATCTGGCTCAAATCGGTAAACCCCTGGTAACTATGTGTGAGCCCGATGTAGCCTTTACCTCCGGCCGTTTCGTAAAACATCATCATGTCGGCGATTCGAGTCGTCTTCGTATCCGTCGGATCCCAGGCAGCGTTGGTTGCCTTTTCGCCCTTGTTATAGCGCCGCGCAAAATAGCTGCGAGCGTTTTTCTCGCGGGTTTCTGTTCGCAAATCGATTGTCTCACCCGGTCCGAGTGTGCCCACTTTGACGTAGACCCAGTTTTCAAACAGGACTCGGCAGTTGGTCAGCTGGTGATCAAATGGGTTGGTTAAGGTACCCTCGAGTTGCTGAATTCGTTCGTTGTACCGTAAATTGCTTTGGGGGCGCGCCACGTTGTTTGCTGTCCAACGAGCAAACACAGGTTTCGAAGAAGAGACACGAACCGGAAACTGCTTTAGCGTCGTCTTGGCACCACTCGCATTAGTCTCCACGTCAATTGCGTAGCCTTCGGTGACCAGTGTCGTATTCGACGACGATTGCATCCCGCCCAAGCCTTCACCTGGTAAACCCTGCCAGGTAAGGACGCTTGATTCGAGTTCATGACCAAGCTGATTTGTTGAAGCAAGAGCGACATCGTGAGTTGTCGTCGAAGGACTGAAAATGTTAGCCCAGACAAATCCCCGCGTCCGTCCGGAAACCGCGTCGACATCAATGATCTCAAGCTGGTTGATTTGGACGCGATTCGGTTTCGCGGTCCTCGCCATCAACCAGGCGATTCCACAAAAGGCCAGCGTCATAAATCCAAACGTGAGCCAGGTGAACTCCATCCGACCAAAGACTTTGCGAAGTAAAAAATAGTCGCCCGGCCCGATGCACAGAATGTATAGCCCAATCAGGACAGCGACCCACGTAAAAGTAACAAATCGAACGCTGGTGAATTGATCGAGCGGGACGCGAAGTTGTCCGACGAGATCGTCGTAGCCATAGTGTGAGACACGTCCTCCAGCAATGTTTTTGAGTTCGACGGCAGCGCTTTCCATAGTTCCGAAAAACAACTTCTTGACAAAAATGTCAATGCCGTCCCAGTTGTGGAAGAGTTCCGAAGCGATATCGACGGCAACAAAGGTGATCGTGCCAAATCCTCGCGCTTCCTGGGTGATGATCGGCGTGCCTTCCTGGGAAAGACGAATCATGCCATTCGTGATGGTGATTTCGGCAACCGGAAGCGTTTCGCCCTCACCGATCAGACTTGATTCGCTGTCCGAATATGACTCCAAGCGGGAAGCCGATTTGCGTTGAACGACACTATTAAATGTGCCCGGACAAAATCCGGCCAGACGGCCGCTGGGCTCAATCAACGACTCACCCCCCTGCCCTACGCTGAAGATCAGATTTCCACCGTATTGGACCCATTGCTTCAGCGCATTAATTTGCAGATCACTAATCTGATCGATTGACTTTGCGCTGGTCGACAAAAAGATCTTATCCACGCCTTGATAGCCCAGCGAGTTGATCGGCAAATGGGATATCGATTCGATATTTTGGATAACTCGTCCACCCCCGGCGTTTTGCGAAGCGACATCGATAATTTCCCTCAGGCGTTCGTCCGACTCAATTGCCAACACAGTCTTTGTCGTCGAGGACGTGACGGCGAAATCTTTATCCGCGACCAATTCAAAAGCTTGTTGGTTATTTTCATTTCCGCCAACAAGTTCGACGCGAATGTCACTTGTTTTTCGACCCATGCGAAACCACGCTTGAGCGATAGAGGGATGAGCCTCGTCGTAGTCGAGATTCCCGCGGTAAGTAACGGGCGCCCCCTCTCCATCAAGGCAGGTTATTTCAAACTTCGCAGGTCGGCTGGATTGAGGTAACTGCCGCACAAAGCTGACCGTGATGGGTGCCCAGTGTCCCAGGCGTACTGAATCGGAAAAACCGACGGAGATTTTCTGAACGTCTTCGTTTGTGAAGTCCTGGGCAAACAGACTCGCTGGACACAAAAACGTCGCGCATACCAACCACAGCACCATGAGTCGTGGCAAATATGGTTTTGTTGACGTCGGGAATAAAGGCATTAGAACTCTTATTGATGATCGATTCGAAGAACAAAAAGCATAGTCGAACACAGCGATAGCCGCCATTCCCACGCGTCGATTGTCCAGCGAATTTCGTCTGTTGCCGCGCTTCCAGTGAGCCCGCTTACCGAAAAGGTGAATGGTTCGACAATCGGTGTTGAGGCGAGCGGCAGTGTGAAACCAGCGTTTTCTTTCTAGCCCGCTTGGTTTAAGTTTGGCGTCTTTTCGTCGGTTTCGCCCGGCAATCAGAGCGCCACGAATGCTATACGTCCGTGCGACACGCACTAAGGTTTTTCTTGATCCGGGCAGGTGCAAACGAATTGCTGGCAACCTGGGCAACCCGACCCATACTTCTTCGCCACGGCATTGGACAAATCGACATCGACGACATTCGCAATCGTTGATAGCCAAGCCAACACGTCGGCAAATTCATCCGCCAATTCATCACGTCGTTCGGGACTACCATCAAACTCACGCAGGGCCGACGAAAGTTCGCCGACCTCTTCCATCAGCCACATAAACGTTCCGGACACTCCGCGAGCAATGTCCTTTTCGTAATACATGTCGCGAATGAGTTTTTGAAAGTCACCTATTGATACGTGCGGATCGCTGGAGGCGTTCGAACCTTTTTGACTCGCGACCGCTTTATTCTCGGCAGGTTCAGCCATTGGGATTCACCGTCGATGATTCTTCGCCATTTGTCAGGTCGCTTTTAGGCGTCATTTCGGAGTCCAAAGTGGACTCTGAATCGGTCACTCGCGGTAACTTCGAAACCTGGATTTCGTCGCCGACGACCCTGACGTCATAAACGTCGATTTTGAGTCGTGGGTTGTCGCAAAACGTACCTTCGCACACGTTAAAACGCCAGGCATGCCAGGGGCAGGTCACCGAGTCTTTGTCGTAGAATCCGGTCGCCAACGAGGCACCGGCGTGAGGGCACATGTCATCAATCGCGCGGTAACTGCCGGCGTCGTTAAAGACTGCAACCATCACGTCGTCAACTTTGAACGCGCGGCCTTCCTGGTCCGGGATCTCTCCCACGTTGGCGACTGTAATATATTCGGTCATTAAGAGCGGAGCCGATCTAGCAAATTGATTTTTTTTTGGCGGGTTGGAAGCGATCGTCAGGCTATTTCTTGTCGATCTGCATTTCAACAACCGTCGAAACCTTGGTCGTAATCTGTTTTTCTCGATACGGTTTTTCGGTGTTCATTTCATTTGTTGACTTGCTCGAGACAAAGTAGCCTTGATTCATGTCGAAAACAAGATTTCCTCCGCCCGAAAAACTGGTCAGCTTCGCTTCGACTTTGGCGGATGTTTC
>CAMYNE010000194.1 GCA_947259675.1 uncultured Pirellulaceae bacterium | reverse complement strand
GTGAGCAGGCAGGCCATAAAGCTACGCTGCCATGCGAAGGGCTCCTTTGATAAGTTGGTCTGGAGTACGCCGCCAAAACCGAATCCCGGCGTGTGACAGATTGGCAGCAAACCCCTCTGCTCTCCTGTGAAGCCCTCAACCTTTAGTGCGTATCGAACGGACGTATAGCGGTCGTGGCGCTCTGATTGCCGGGCGAAACCGACGAAAAGACGCCAAACTTAAACCAAACGCGCTCTAGCGTTCGGATGAACAAAACGATTCGCAAGCCGTTCATCTAACCGCGATGATTTCCGGCCGCTGCCTATGTTGTTGCCTGCCGAACGACTGAGATTTTGCCGAGAAAACACCAAAAAAACCAGATAATGCTGGCAGTTGGGGCCGCAAAAGGTTGCCAAATTCGAGCGGACTAACAAAATAGAAGGTAGCCCTCACCGGATGGGCTAAAATAGAGGAACAGCCCGAACCCTCCCTCCACGCACGGCTTGGTTGATTTTTGGAGGGGTTCTGATCGACAGGACTTTTGAAGCGGAAACGGAAATCTCAATGGCGATCAAAGCACGCTGCGGCAATTGTAAATCTGGCTTCACCGCCAAAGACGCGTTGGCTGGACGACTCGTCAAGTGCCCCAAGTGTAAAAAGCAGATGCAAATACCGGCCAAAGCTGCTCAACCCGCTCAGGCGGTGGCTGCCGCGACTCCTGCAGCTCACAATCCGCTGTTGGATTTGCTGGACGAAGCTGGCGTTGAAGCGATGCCGCGCGGTCCGGTTTGCGAAAACTGCGGTTCCGGCATTGGTTCCAATGCGATTATTTGTGTCCAGTGTGGATACAACATGGCGACCGGGCAACAAATCGAGACTGCCGTCTTTGATGACGATCAAGACGAGGCAAATGTTCCCGGAATGACGGATGCCGAAAAAATCCTCGCGAGGGCCGAAAAAGAAATCGAGGACATGCCGGTCACGTCGTATGGTCAGAATTTTGGTGACGGATCCGAATCGATTCTCATCGCGGGCGTCGCAATTTGTATCCTCGTGGTCCTCGTCGGAATCGGTGTTGGTACTATTTTCCTGATGGATCAATTAGGCGATGTTGTCAAATCGTCATTGATTAGCTTTTGGGCTTCGATGACGTTGGCTTTAGGCTGTGCGATCTGGATTACGATGGTTGCATTCTTGAGCAAAACAACGCAAGGCATTATCTGCGTTTGTACAGGGGGGCTGTACTGTATCATCTTTGGTTTCATGCAAGGTCGATCCTTGTTGGTTCCGACGATCATCTTATGCGCCGCATTGTTTATTGGGTTGGTTTCGAGTTTCTTCGCCTTCGCGGAAGACAACCAATATGGCATGTTGTTCATGCAGTATTTCGGATGATCCGAAAAACCAAAATAACTTTTATAATTGGCGAGTTTGAACTGCTATCAGCCCCGTTTAAGTCGCGTTTGACATGGACTTCTACTTCCTGATTCTGTAATCTTACGGTTCCAGATAGCGCAGTTTGCTGTGCTTTACTACCCATCTGTAAGTGCTATCGCCTTGGAAGCTTTGCGAAATGGTGAAACGTTTCTTTTCGGTCCGAGTACCGGTTTTCGGAACGGCGGCCATGCTCGTTTTGTGCATGGTTTTCTTTTTGCTCCCATTTGCGCTGCGTGGCGCGCGAATGGCCATTACCGACATGCAGAACAATGTCGCGGATTGGCTGCCTGGGCACTTTCCGGAGACGATTGATCTGAACGAATTCCGCAAGTACTTTGCGGGCGATCAGTTTGTCGTCGTCAGTGGCACCTGGTGCAAAGAAGGCGAAGGCGCGTTCATTAATCTGGTCCGCAAGATTCGCGAAGAGTCGCTCGAATACGAAAAAGTTCTCAAGGAAACGAACCAGGAAGAAGAACTGCGGGCCCATCGTTTGGGTGACGAACTTGGATTGCTTTACACGGGAAACTATCGCGCAGACTGGGGTCAGGAACGAGAGAAATGGCTGCTCGGTCGCAAGGGCCAGTGGTATTTCATCGATCGCCAAGGCCGATTGTTCGAGTGGGATGGGCAAAACAATGTCATCCAAGGTGCCAAGCGATCCTTTGAACGCATGCTCAACGGCAAGAACAAGGCGAACGGAACGTATGTTGATACGTTTGGTTCGCCGCCGGATGATGAGAAAGGTACGCCGAATCCCTTTTATGCAGATCCACAAAAACTGTGTGCCCGACCGTTCAAGTCGGTTTCGACAGGGCCTGAGATCTTTGAAAAAATGGCTGGTCCTGATGGCACGATCAAAATGGGCAAGTTCAATGAAAACGACCTTGTCACCTTTCAGGCACAGATCGAAGCCCACAAGCGTCTGACTGGGTCGATGTTTGGACCGACACCTAGCGACAAATTCAAGTGGACATTTGAATCGCTGTTGCAGCAGATTGATGACAAAGATCGGTTGGCCGAGCTGCGGTCGAATCCAATTCATCGCGAACGATTTGACACATTCATTTCGCAGGAACTGGAAAGCAAATACAGCGGTGAATTCAGCGGTCTTCTCAATGCAACCAAGAATGACAAGCTTGATGCGTGGTACAGAATGTGGGACGAGCTGGCTATGGAAGCGCCGCCCCGCCAGACGTGTCTGATTGTAACTCTCAACGAACCCGTCATCAACGAGCTTGCCCGTGCCGTTGGACGACCGTTACTCGGCAAACACCGTGGCAGAATTCTCGAATTGGCGACCGGGGAATGTGGAATCAAGGCAAGCAATCTTCACATTGGTGGTCCCCCCGCAGACAACGTTGCCATCGACGAAGAGGGAGCCAGCACATTATTGCGCCTGGTCAGTCTCTCACTTCTGATTGGTGTCGGGCTGTCGTACATGAGCTTCCGCAGTTTTCGTGTTACCGTCATGTTATTCTTCGTCGGTGGCGTGGCAGCGATGTCAAGTCTTGCGTACGTCTGGTTTGCCGGCAGTACCATGGACGCAATCCTGATGTCGATGCCGTCGCTGGTGTACGTGTTGGGGCTGTCAGGTGCCGTACATATCGTCAACTACTATCGCGATGCCTGCCATGAAAGCGGTCCAGACCTTGCCGTGGAAACTGCGGTGAAACATGGTTGGTTTCCTTGCACACTTGCCGCCTTTACGACAGCCTTGGGATTGATTTCGCTTTGTACCAGCTCGTTAACTCCCATCAACAAATTTGGGTTCTTTTCGGCGATTGCCACGATGGCAACCGTCCTCTTGTTGTTTACCTTATTGCCGGCAGCTTTGACGATCTGGTCACCCGGGTACAAGAAAAGAGAAAGTACAAACATTCCCGACGGAACAATTGCCGATGCGGTCGGCAGATTCTGGCGTGCCGTTGGCGAGTGGGTCATTGGTCACCACGCGATCGTAACCGTGGTTACGGTTCTGGTCATGATTTTTTTCAGCTGGGGCATTTTCAAGATCAAGACCTCGGTCCACTTGTTGAAGCTTTTTGACTCCAAGGCCAAGATCCTGCAAGACTATAGCTGGATGGAAGATAATCTTGGCAAACTCGTGCCAGCCGAAGTGATCGTCAGCATGGACGCGGATTCTCAAAAGGAACGTTGGTTCGAGCAGCAAAAGGATAAAGCCCGTTTGGCGGCTATCGAAGCCGATGAAGAATTTGACGAAGAATCGCCTTTTGAAAAAGACGAGCTGGAATACGATCTGAAATACTCGCTCCTGGAACGGATCGAACTTTCTAACCGGATTCGAAAACAGTTAGAGCGATTCTTTGGGCCAGATGGTTTGGACATCGTCGGTTCAGGCATGTCGACGGACGTCTTTGTTCCGTTGCAATTCGTCGATACCCAGCTCCAGACCACCAGCGCGGTCGACCGTCGCAGCCTGTTCAACACGTCGTTAAAAGCCAAGTACAACGAAATGCTTTCCGAGCAGTACCTTGCCCGCGTCGACGAGTCAAATGGTGAGCGCGAACGTCTGAATCATGAGGCGGGGACAGCAGAAAAGTTTGGTCGAGAAATGTGGCGAATCAGTATACGATTGGCCGCCCTTAATAATGTTGACTACGGTTCCTTTGTCAATGACTTGAAAACCGTGATTGAGCCGATCCTGACGGCCTATCGTTATCGAACTCAAATATTGAAACGGCTCCAAGCGGAACTCGGCGAAGATAGTCTGACGAATTCCCAGATTTTGATTCTTGGACCGCGTCCTGACCCGGAACAGCCAGATATTGATCTGGATGTGGATGTCGACACGTTGGATTCGATTTCCGAAATCGTTGATCAAACCTACATTTTTGGCGATACGTTATCGGACCTGCTGGAAAATCGCGGTTACGAATACAAAATTCTAGCCAAGGACGACAAGCACAAAAAACGTTATTACTGGCTGGACCCTTCCTGGCTGGCCGGCGACAAACGTCCCACACCTGACGAACTGGCACAGTTTCTAAAATCGGCAGATTGCGTAATCATGGTCAAGGATGATCCGCTGTTTGACGAACAGATGGTTCGCGACAACTCGAGAATCTTCATTGACTGCCGCGAACATCGTTTTGACGACGCGGACACGTCAGGCCAGGGTGCTTTGACCGCCGTTGATCGGAATAACATCAAGCCGGGTGAAGTGGACATTTCCGCGATCTATACCGGAATCGTTCCCATCGTATACAAGGCTCAAAACCAACTGCTCGTCAGCTTGATTCGGAGTATCGGGCTCGCGTTTTGTATGATTGCCATGGTGATGATGCTCCTACTTCGAAACTGGCGAGAGCCAATCGGTCCAGCCAATATCGTCAACATCCGTGGTGGAATGACGTCCATGCTGCCCAACGTGTTTCCAATTGTCATGATCTTTGGTGCGATGGGGCATTTGAAATTGCTGGTTGATATCGGATCGATGATGACCGCCAGTGTTGCAATGGGAGTGGCGGTTGACGATACCATTCATTATCTGAACTGGTATCGTCAAGGCCTGGCTCGCGGACTCAACCGTCTCGACTCAATTCGTTTGGCTTACGACCGGGTAGCCACGGCAATGACACAAACCACCCTTATCGGTGGTCTCGGGCTCTCGGCATTTGCGTTGAGTACGTTTACACCAACGCAAAGATTTGGCGTTTTGATGTTAGTTCTTTTAACGGCGGCGCTGGTGGGTGATCTCATCCTGTTACCTGCCATATTAGCTGGTCCGTTGGGGCGATTCTTCGGAAAAGAACAACCCCAGAATCAAGCCGATGAGCATGACGAAGATCACGAATTGCGAGTCATCAACGAGGAAGATTTGTTACCCGAACACCGTCCAGACAATTCGAAGGACATCAAAGGCCCGCCGCCGGACAAATTGGGAAATGATCCAGCATTTGTTCACCCAGAGGTCTTTCGGCCTCCAGTGATTCGGTGTGCTGACCGGCCGCGTCGAACCAGACAAGACTCGATGGAAGGTCGATAAATGCCATTCCCGCTTCGCAACAGACTTGAATAGAAGCCGGCCTGCGGTAAGACAATGCAACCTGCCATTTTTCAGGAATGTAATGTCCAATACTCAGCTGCGCTAACGGTCGCCAATGATTCGTGTGGCAAGGAGGAAAATCGAGACTCACCATTTGGTAGTAAAGGTCGATCGTTTCGTCATGTTGCTCGTGAATGGCACTGACAACCGACTCGGGGTCACGGTCGACGAGGAATCGGCACCAATCTGCAAGTTCCATCAGGTACCGCCAGGTCAGAGGACAATTCTCTCCTCGTCGAAGTTTGTTCGATTGACTCTCGACAGGCATTCGTTCGTGACAAAAGAGTAGCCGTGGCGGGCCGAGCCGCGTGGCCATGAGTTCCTTGAGACGAATCGTGGCGGGCGCGTGCCGCCGAGGAAATTCGGCCATAAATGCGACGCCCGATTTATCGACACGCGACCTGATTTCCTTGGCCTGATTCGGCGAGATGTCCAACGCCGCAGCCGTGTACACCGCTTTGCCCGCCTCGCAGGCAGCGATGATGGGCAGTGGGCCGACCCAGTCAGGCGCCAGAACCAGCACCGCGTCGATGTCTTCACGCTCAATCATGGCTCGAAAACCATCGATTGCGACCGCGCCGAACTCGTCAGCCGTTGACTTCGAGCGATCCGCCACTTCGCAGCAAATCGCGCAAACCTCGAACTTGTCCGAAAGTGCCTTCAGTGCTGGACGATGGGTCAATTGCCAGCTATCGCCAAGTCCGATTAAGCCAACTCGTAATTTCATTAAATGACTGGGAAAAAATGGAAGAAATGGTTGGAGAGATTATATCAACAATTGGCGGTTTGAAATCATCGATTTAATTTCCAATCTGCCATTTGGATCCGCGGTCGATGGCGTCTGTACAAGCCCGTCGGTCGACGCAACCGTTCAAATTTATGCGGCCATTTAATCGGTTTGGTTTCTCTAGCCCTAACGACACTCGCAACTCGGTTGGATAACACCAAAGAAAAGATCGTAAGAATTCAATAAATCTACCCACTAGCGACTGTTACATTCGGCAGGCTTTAAACCAAATCGGGCCGTCTATCCAAAAAGCCGGGGTCACTTTTGCAAATTGAACGATACTGCTTGCATTCCTTACCGATAGATAAAACGAGGTCGGTGAACAGACGACTTGCTTTGCCAATTGTCTGAGCAAGCCGGCGTAAGGAAAAGTCAGCTCTGGTTGCCGACGGTGATCAGCTGACAAGTACGACGAGTTGCCGCAATGCGTGGTAAATTTTTGGATTGGAATTGCACCAGTGTCGTTAACAGCGACCGGACACTAGCTGGTGCGGTTCTCATCATCACATTCAAGGAGTGATGCAGATGAACTTATTAACGGCACTGATGATTTTCGCCGCCACTGGAGTTGCAGTAGAGAACCCCGTGGACTACAAGACCGCTTACAAGAAAGCACAACAAGGCGATAAGCCGTTACTGATACTGATCACGGCAGAGTGGTGTCCACCGTGTCAAGTCATGAAGTCGACAACGATTCCAACGTTAATGCAGCGGCAGGCTTTTAAAGAATTTCACTATGCAACCGTTGACCTGGATCGGGAAGAAAAACTCGCGCGTCAGTTGATAGGCAACCGAGGCGTGCCTCAACTTATCATGTACGAAAAAAGAGATGGCGAATGGGTCCGCCGGTATTTAAAGGGAATTCAGACTCCCGAGACGGTTGAAGCGTTTGTTGCCCAGGCAAAATCACTTCGCACCGCCAGCGCTACAGATGCCGTAGGTCAATAACGACAAATTCGTATAAAAAAATAACCGAGGGCGAGTTCTAACCATCGCGACTTTCGTTGCGATCGGAAAAGGACACGCCTTCGTTTTTTGCATGGTTGGGTGTCATCTCACAACAGAATTAGCGTACTCGCAACGCCCTCTTGGACATCGCATATCCGTCGGCAACAATTCGATGATTGTGAGAATCTCCGTCGTCATTCCGGTCATCAATGAAAAAGCCAACATAGGTCAGGCGATTGAGCGCGCCTGGAATTGCGGTGCTGACGAAGTCATTGTCGTTGATGGCGGCAGTTCGGACGGCACCCTGGACATCATTGAAAGCGCCAACTGCAAACGAATCCAAGCGAACGCAGGCCGCGGGCAGCAACAAAACGCCGGCGCGGAAGCTGCCACTGGTGACGTCATCATCTTTCTTCATGCGGATATCTGGCTCGAAGAACGGGCTTGTGAACAGATTAGAGAACAATACGCTCACAACTCACAACTATGCGGAGCGTTCTGCCAAACGATTGAAAGTCCTCGAAGAATCTATCGCTGGATTGAGAGTGGTAACTCCCTGCGCGTTCGCTGGCGCGGGTTGTTTTATGGTGATCAAGGAATTTTTGTAAGTCGTTCGTTATTGCAATCGGTCGGCGGTTTTGAAGATGTTCCACTGATGGAAGACTTTATCCTCGCCCAGAAACTGAGAAAATTTCCGCGCGTCTTGTTGCCGGGACCCATCCATGTCGATGCCCGACGGTGGCAAGAAAATGGGCCTGTGCGGCAAACTGTGCGCAACTGGGTGATCGTCGCTTTGTACTATCTGGGAGTACATCCAAAGACACTTTCCAAACTCTACAAACGACACGACAAGAGCTGAAA
>CAMYNE010000193.1 GCA_947259675.1 uncultured Pirellulaceae bacterium | reverse complement strand
TAGCTATAGTGGCACGGTATTGTGGAGCGTTGAGACGCCGACCGTGATACGTTGGAATGTGCCGCACGATTGTTCAAATTGGTGCGCCGATACGAACGGGATTTACGTCGCTGCGGAAGACAAAGCCTGGTTTCTGGAGGGGCGATCTGGACGCGTTGCTCGCCAATTTGATTTGCCCGTCAAAAGCAAGGCGAAAAACAAGAGCTGGGGCTTCATCAGTCGACACGATGATCAATTGCTGGGCTCGGTCGTTGCCACGCCCGCCATCTATACAAAGTGGTGGGGCAGTTCACAGTGGTTTGATTCGACTGGCGGCGCCGATACGCATGTCGTCGCCGGTGACGAACTGTTTTCGATGGATCACCTTACTGGCGATGTTCAGTGGCGATACAAAGGTTTGATCCTCCATCCGACGATCACGGTAATGGACGATCATATCTTCTTTGTCGAAGACAAAACGGCGGATCACCAGACGGACACCGTGCGGAGAATTTCATTAGACAAAGGGCAACAGCACCAAATTGTATGCCTCGACGCAACAACCGGAAAAACAAAATGGCGTCAGCCGGTCTCATCCTTCGCGGGTCACGTTGCGAGCCTGTATCTGGCCGGCGGTGGAGACGAACAAAATCGCAGCCTGGTGTTGGTCGCTTCAGAGTCTACGAAAAAAGAATTCTCGGTCCAAGCGCTGAGCCCAAAAACGGGTGAGCCAATCTGGAGTCGAACCGTTGCATGGGAGGCGAACCATCATGGCAAACATATTTCACGCCCGGCAATTCAGGGCGAATTACTTTATTTGAGGCCCGAAGTCATGAATTTGGCCGATGGCACGACCATTCGTCGCGGCTTTCCCGGTGGCCATGGCTGTTCCAGCTATACACTCAGCACGAACGGCATATTTTCACGGCTTGGCGAAACGACCTGGTGGGACGTACGGCACGACAAAGTGAATCGGTTCAAACGAATTCGAACAGATTGTTGGATCAGTGTCGTTCCGGCACAGGGAATGTTGCTTTCGGCCGAAGGGGGTGGCGGTTGTTCTTGTGGATCGTGGCTGGAAACATCACTTGGTTTCTTGCCCCGTAGCGTTGACGAGGCCCTCCCGGAAAAGTGATGCGTCTGGGATTGAGAAATGGCTGATGAATCTGGCCGTTGGCCAAAGGAGCAATGCGAAAAAAAGATCATTTTCCTGGGGAGTTGCCGGCTTTGCTCCAGGCTATGGAGGTATAACGTGTTCGCCAAGGTTCATCGTTAGTTGTAGCAATACGTATTATTTTTTTTTGGCCGAAGGCCATTTTCATCGTAGCCTTGGGCAACGCCCTAGGGAAAAAAAGGAATTCATAAATCAATTTTTTGGCCAACGGCCATTATCACCATTATCTTGATGTTTGAACTTCAAGAAGGTATGAAATGCCCCAATCGTTTACGAAACTTTATGCTCACCTGATTTTCAGCACCAAAAATCGCCAGCCATTTCTGGACGAACAGATCCGGATTCGCGTTCATGGATATCTTGCCACAATAATTCGCAACCTTGATTCGCCGTACGTTGTGGTGGGCGGAGTCGCCGATCACGTTCACATTTTGTTCGACATGGGGAAGTTTCATACGCCTCTCGAGTTTGTGGAACAGGTGAAGCGTGAATCATCCAAGTTCGTCAAAACTCTGGGTGCCGACTACAAAAACTTTTACTGGCAACGTGGCTACGGGATTTTTTCTGTAAGTCCAACTCACTTATCCAATGCAGAACATTACGTTCGAAACCAGGAGGATCATCACAAAAAACGGACATTTCAGGACGAATTTAAAGAGTTTCTAAAACGATACGAAATTGAATATGACGAGCGATATGTTTGGGACTGAACGAATGGTCGGTGAATATGGCCTTTGGCCAATAAAGCTCGGCGGATCATGGTCCTGGGGCGGTGCCCCAGGCTACGGTGATTTGAGGCCTTCGGCCAATTCGTATAACCCTGACACTACGATCTGGCAATCCCGTCGCCTACTTTTCACCGTTGGCCGATTTGCAAAAACGATCACGACGCTCGCCTTCATACTCGGCGTTTTCTATCCGACCTTCGCCAGCGAGTCCTATCCAAACGCGCGCTGCAAATACAATGTTCGAGACGTCGCGTTCGTCAACGTTCACGGCAAATCGTGGCAATTGCAACTTGTCAAACCCAACAAAGTGGACGACAACCAGTTTGAACAGTGGAACGAAACATTGCGCGCGAAACTCGATAGATCCAACGTCGGCTATGTTTGGTTGCAAGCCGACTCCAAACAGGCGGCTCAACTTCTGGATCACATTGGCCAACAAGAATCAGCTTCGCCGGCGATGGCGCTAACCGGTCCGGCTGGACTCGTGATTCCGTTTGGTGAGTCCGCCAATGAACAAACACGCCTGGCCGACGAACTTGTCAAAATGCTGGAGTCACCTGCCCGCCGCGAAATTTTGGACAATCTCGTTGACGCACTCTGTGTCGTCGTTTTGGTTGAATCCGACGACGAAGACAAGAATGCTGCCTGCCGCCAAACTCTGGTAACCGCGATTGACAAAATGGAACGGCAGATGTGGACGCTGGAAAAACCAACCGACAAAGGACCCGTTCTCGTCACCATTTCGAATCAACAGAAAATCGCCGAGTCGTGGTTGTTAAAGTCACTTGCAATCGAAAACGATGACTTGCCAGCCGTAGCGATTGTTTTTGGACAGGGCCGCAGATTAGGCGAAGTCTTAACCGGTGACGAGATTACGGTCGAAAAGATTGTCGGTCGAGCCAGCGTTTGCGGCCAAGACTGTGAGTGTGATTTGAATCGCGATTGGTTGTACGGGCAGCAAATGATCCACCTGTGGAGCAAACAACACGAACTCGCGGCCGAACGAAGCCTCAGCTTTGATCCTAACTCGGCATTTGTGATTGCTGAAGTCGCACAGATCATTCAAAAAAGCTCGACTGGTTTGGTACAAAATCAGCGCGTCGACCTTGGCGGTGGATTGGTTGTGCATGACCTCGACCACATCGGCGAAGGGCAAAACGCAAACAGTGAACAAACGCCGGCAAAGCCGAGCGTTAACTCTAAAACAGCAGACTCGCCTTCCGATGTTGGTATTCAAAATCGAGATCAATCGGTCGCGATCCCCTGGACGTTATTGATCGTACTTCTGGCATTGGTGATCATGAGCGGTGTCTTTCTAAAACGAAAGCTGGGCTAGTTTCAGATTATGAACCCGATCGCTTTAACAATTCGTGAAATTCTGCACCGCTGGAAATCGGGTTTGCTCGTCGCGTTAATTGTGGCGACGATCACCGGAGCGTTGACCTATTTTTCGGTAAATAATGCGGGCTTTCAAAAAGAGATCGCTCGCAATGCTCGCGATATCGGTTCGAACGTCGTGATAATTCCCGCGGAACTCGATCAGTTTCAATACCACTCCGACGGAAGTTACTCGGACGTGACAATGTCGGCCGATTTGGTGCAACAGCTAATTGAATACAAGGCCTCGTTAAACCATTTGATTCCAATGCTCGAACGTAAAGCTGAATGTGTGTTCGGAGAAAAAACGGCAACCGCCAGAATCGTGGGCCTATCGGCGTCGATTCCGATGCCAGGTCGTCCCAAAGCACCGATGCAAAAGTCGATTCAGGATGGGAAAGTGCAATTGGGCAGCAAACTTGCTGATAAACTCGGAATCAAGCGAGACGAGACTCCTGAGATTCAGATTAACGGAGAATACTTTTTCGTCAGTCGCGTCAATCGAGCCAATGGGACCTGGCAGGACGCAGCCGTGTTTTTGGATTTGAAGACCGCGCAATCACTTTTCGGGGTGCAGAATCAGATCAGCAGAATCGAAGCGATTGAATGCACGAGCGAACAATGCGAGCTCACCGGGCTGAAATCAGATGTTGTTTTGGCAAACGAACTGGCTCGTATTACCGACAAGGCTCTGATTCTGCGGCTCGAAAAAATGGCAGCTGCCCGCTCAAATATACGAGTTATCAGCCGCGACAATCTGCGACTTTTGCAAAATATGTTATGGGCTCTGCTCGCAATCGCGATCATTGCACTTTCAAGTTTGAATTCGTTCCAGCGGAAATCTGAAGTTGGCGTACTGCAAGCCTTGGGGTACGGCCAGTGGCGAGTCGTCATTTTGTTTGTCTCAAGAGCTGTATTGTTGACGATCCTGGGAGCAGCGATCGGCATCGCGTGCGGTGCGTTCGTTGCTCTAATGCAGAGCCAATCCTTGTTCAGGGTGACGGGTAGTAAGCTCACGATCGACTGGCAAGCGGCGATCATTGTTGGCGTTGTGGCTACGCTGCTGGCTGCATTGGCCAGTAGCCTTCCCGCGCTGACAGCCGCGATGCGTTACCCGGCAGAAATTATCGGAAAAGAAAATTGATTGGAAAGCAGAAATAGATTTGGACAGCGTCTTACAAGTCGAAAGCCTCGCTCATAGTTACACGGCGAACGGGAAACAGCTGCAAGTACTGCGCGATGTGAACCTTAGCATCGCCTGCTCGAAGATGGTCGCAGTGCAAGGCGAAAGCGGCAGTGGCAAGACCACGTTGTTGTTGGCCTGCGGGGCGATGCAAAAACCAACAAGCGGCAAGGTTTTACTCAACCAGCGAGATGTTTTTGATTTAACACCTGCCGCTCGCAGTCAGTTTCGCGCCAGTCAGATCGGTTACCTGTTTCAGACGCTGCAGTTGGTGCCTTACCTTAACGTGCTGGACAACGTTCGGATCGTAAAAGGCGTTACAGCTGGTACGGCAAAGCAATGGCTCGAACGGTTGGGGCTTGATGATCGGCTCCACCACAAACCAGACGCGCTTAGTCACGGTCAACGCCAACGGGTCGCGCTCGCGCGGGCCATCGCTCATCGACCTGCACTGGTGATTGCTGACGAGCCTACTGGGAACCTGGACGGGAAAAACGCGCGCCTCGTTTTCGATTCCTTGCGTGAATTTGCAGACGGCGGTGGTGCTGTTTTGATCGCCGCCCACGAACCGGCCATTGCAGATTTTGCTGATCGAATTCTCCACATCAAATCCGGTCATCTAACCGAATCGAAGGCCGGGGTATGATATTTTTTGGCGGTTCAAAATACTCACGGCGGGGAGCGATCTCCAGGGTTTTGCTCCTGTTTATCGTCTCGATTCTATTGGTCGTTTTGTTAGGCTATTTTGCGCTAAAGCTTCGTCCTGATGCTCACCGCACGACGTTTTCACAAACCACAGTTCGTGTCTACTGCGCATCGGGAGTCGCCAAACCAGTCGAACAAGTCATCAATTCCTATAACCAGGCCTACGGTGCCAATGTGCAAATTGTTCGTACTGGCGGGTCGGGTGAATTGGCGGGGCAGATCAAAACGGAATTCGAAACCGGACTTGTGGGTGGTGCCGATCTCTACATCACGGCCGATGATCAGCTGTTGGCGAAAGCCTACGACGAGGGACTCGTCGCCGAACGATTGTCATTGGCTGAA
>CAMYNE010000192.1 GCA_947259675.1 uncultured Pirellulaceae bacterium | reverse complement strand
TTGCCGGAACGATTTCGTAATCTTTGAGGAGCCATTTGACACCATCCAATTTTAAAAGGTGGCAGTCAATCCTTTGTATGCCTAATGATCGCTCATCCTGTTCAATCAATATAAACCAATTAGTTGGTAACGTCTCGCATTGTCTGGAAAATTTCAAACGCGGCTGGACCGAGAATGACGACCAGTAACGCCGGGAAAATACACAGAACAGTTGGGAAAAGCAACTTTACGGCTGCCTTTTGAGCCCTAGATTGAGCTTTTTGCATTCGGCGGATCCGTAGCGATTCTGCATAAACTTTGAGAGCGGCAGATACGCTTGCCCCAAATCGTTCCGATTGCTCAATGACGGACGCCAGACTTCGAAGTTCTTCAACGTCGAATCGTTGGGCCAGGTTTTTGAGCGCTTTGCCCGTAGTCATTCCCATTTGAATCTCGCGATGCACGATCATCATCTCGTTGGCCAACATAGGGTGGGCGGTGACCAGTTCCTTGGAGACATGGACAATGGCAGCGGTGAGGCTGAGACCCGCTTCGACACAAACTGTGAGCACGTCGAGAGCATCGGGCAAGGCTCGACGCAGTTTGACCTGTCTGGCAGATTTGCGATAGTCAAGCCACAGTCCCGGGGTAATGATTCCTCCGATGCCGGTGATGGCCGCCAAGACGCCAGCTTGGCGAATCGAAACCAATCCGAACGTGTAAGCAACAAAACCGATGACAAATGGAATTGCTACGAAAATGAACTGCAAGAAGTAGAAAAAACTTTTTGAGTTGCGCTTGTACAGCCCTGCTTGCACTAGTCGTTCGCGCAAACGTTCTTTCGGATCCTTTTTCGTGTCCGAACGCTTTGCAGCAGGGACGGGTTGAGGCGAGACCCCTTCACGCCGTACGTTGGGTTGTTTGCTCGGGGGCTCACGGCGCGAGAGCGCCGGTGAAAATTCGGCGGATGGATTTGATTGGGTACGCGAAGACAGCAATATAGCGAACAAGCAAATAATGCTGATCGCTCCAATTGCAATCACAATGATCAACGTAGTATCCATCAAAATTCCGTTTGTTAAAAATCAAAAACAACGATTTTGCGAATCCAGAACGCCCCGAGGGCCATCATGAAAACCGTGACCGAAATCAATGTCGGATGTTCAAACAATTTAAGGGCATAACCCGGGTTAAAGAGATAGATCAGAATCCACATCACGACAGGCAAACCAAGCAGAATTGCAGCTTGAAGTCGACCTTCAGCCGTAAGGCTTTTCACGGTTTCTTTCATCTGAATTCGCTGCCGAATAATGTTTGCTAATTTGTCCAGCAGAGTAGCAAGGTTACCGCCAGTTTGTCGATGAATGAGGACGCCCATCACAAAAATTTGTATTTCGATCAGTCCCGTCCGTTGCGCGAGTTGACGCAGCGCCACTTCGGGGGGGATCCCCAGGTTTTGTTGTTCGTAGCAGTAGCCAAATTCGGCGCTCACGGGCGCTCTGAACTCATCGGAGACGACCAGGAGTCCTTGATTAATCGTTTGACCAGCTCGCATAATCCGGCTCATCAGATCCAAGGCGTCCGGGAGTTGAACTGTGAGCTCGGTAAGTCGTTGACGCCTTTTGTAGGTAACAAATAACGATGGTAGTGCGGCAGCAAATCCGGCTGCGGCACCGACAATTATCCAGTTAAATGTCAAGAAATATGTACTTATTGCTGCCACAAACGCAAATCCAAGCGACCAATTAACGAGTTGCTGAATGGACGTTTGCAAACCAGATTGGCCGATAACTTCATTAACTTTTTTCCAAACATCAACCAGTGAGAAGTGTTGCATCTCGTGCGACTCTCTGACAAACGCGTCGAGTTGGCTGTAATCGTTTTCGGATTCTTGTTTCGCCTTTTGGCGATATTGCTTGCGTAGTTCAATTTCAAGTTGGTCCAATTCCTGTCGTCGATCCTGTTTGAAGAAATCGGTGAACACGAGGTTGATCGCAAATATTCCAAGGAATACTGCCATGAAAGTCAAAATGCTAATCAACAAACCAATCATGATGGGTTTTCAATTAATCTAGGACACGGGGATGAAATAGCTCAGCCGAGATTTCTTGACCCGAGCTCTGTAACACAGGCAGTCGGCGGGGACAGATTCCGGTAGCCACAAACTCTCCGTGAGCGACTCGGTTTTCGTCGATGCCTAACTGATTAAATTCGAAGATGTCGTGCATCGTTAACACTTCACCCTCCATTCCTGTGACTTCGGAGATTCTGGTAACCTTTCGGGGGCCACCACTGATACGGGCAACTTGAACCACGATATGAATGGCGGATGCCACTTGGCGACGAATGGTCCACACGGGGATATCGATCCCGGTCATGCCCACCATCATTTCCAAACGCATCATTGCATCTCGAGGCGTATTGGCGTGTACGGTCGTCAAACTTCCGTCGTGACCCGTATTCATGGCTTGCAACATGTCCAAGGCTTCGCCGCCTCGGCATTCGCCTACGACAATCCGGTCCGGCCGCATCCGCAACGCGTTCCGCACGAGATCACGAGTTGCGACTTCTCCCTCACCCTCAATATTTGCGGGCCGGGTTTCCATTCGGATAACATGCGATTGCTGCAAAATCAGTTCTGCGGCATCCTCAATGGTGGCCACCCGTTCATCGTCATAAATGTAGCTGGATAGAACATTCAACAAAGTTGTTTTCCCACTACCGGTGCCGCCGGAAATCAACACATTCAATCGTCCTCGCACACAGGCGGCGAGGAAATCAAGCATCGGCTTCCTCATCGAATCGTTGGAAACCAAATCGTTAGCGTCCAGTGGTTTTGCCCCGAAACGGCGTATCGAAACCAACGGACCGTCCAGAGCGAGTGGTGGAATGATTGCGTTGATTCGGCTACCATCTGGAAGTCGGCCATCAACCATGGGGCTGGTTTCGTCGATTCGACGACCCATTCGGCCAACGATACGTTGAATGATTCTGACCACATGATCGTTGTCTTTAAATCGAATCGGTGTTCGTTCCAGTCGTCCGCCGCGTTCGACGTAAACGGTATCAAATCCGTTGACCATAATGTCGGTAACCGACGGGTCATGCAGCAAAGACTCCAAAGGCCCGAAACCAAATGTCTCATTGAGTACATGTTCAATGATCTCAGCTTGTTCTTCGGGACTCAGGTCCGGATGAAGGTCCTTTAACAACATGTCGGCGTTGAACCGAATTTTGAATTGCAAGTCCTCTTCGTCCAACATGCTTACAGATGACAGATCGATGGCACCAATGACTTGCCGATGAATCTCGTCTTCGATCGCGTGTAGCTTGCTTTCCTGTTGGGGATCGCGTTTCACACTTGGCACTTCGTTTGCCGGTTCGATTGCCGTTTCGGATTCGACAAGATTCATTAACCCGACAGATTCTGCGCTTTCGACCGGTTGGCCATTTTCGTTTGAAAGCACTTGGCGTTTTCGTCTTTTCCACATATTAGTCTAACTCTATCTAATCCTTTGGTTGGGCTGAAACTCATGGAGTAGGCGGGCGACGCTTGGGGGCTGAAACGTTAACCGGTATGTCAGTATTGACACCACCACGATTTACTCGAATGACGTTTTGCGAGGAGTCTTTCGACGAATCTTGAGCTTGTTCGTCTTCTTTGGGTTGCAGCTGAGCGATGGCGGTTTCGATCAGTTCAGTCAACACGACCATTCTTCGAGGTTCACGGTTCTCGTTTTCGTCTTCGCCACGTAAGGCGAGCCTCAACGTTCCGATTTCACTGCCGAGATTAATATCCTTTGCCATCTCGGGTGTGACGAATAACGTAATCGATTTGGCCAATTTCGGTTCCGGTGTCTTGTCGGTTTGTGAATGCGTGCCGACTGCCGCAACCTCAACATTTTCAATCAATGTAATGGTGCGGGCGTTAAGTTTGGCCTCGACGAAGAAATGCAGCAGGTTTGTTGTCAACAAAACGTCGACACGATTTCCGGGTTGAATCAATCCTGCGACGCCAGTCGAATCGTCAGGCGTCTGAATAGAAACGGCCCGCATCCCGGGCGGAACTTCGACACGTAGATTGGTTGATTTGGGTTCTTCGGGAAGTTGCGCCAATTTCTTAATCTGCGACTCAAACATGGATTTAAGATTAATGAATTCGCTTTCCAAAGCTTTCACGTACTCAGACTTTTCTGGTTGGGTTTTATTGCCTGCCAAGGCATCCTCAAAGATGGTACGGATACTGACGTTTTGTCGTGGCTCCGTATCTTCTGGTTCAGAGGTGCTGCGTAACGTGAAATTCAATACGCCCATCTGTTCGGCCAGATTGATTTCTTCCGCCATTGAGGAAGTGACCAGGATCGTAATTGATTTTGAAGTCTTGTTTGGATCGAATTCTCGAAAAGTTTTTGGTTGCACTTCCGTGACGTTTCCGACCGCTAAGACTTCTACATTTTCCAACAACGTCAGCGTCACTGGGCCTTCAAAATATTTGTTTTGTTTGGTTACGGTCCAAACCAGGTCGACACGGTTTCCCGGAGCAACTAAACCCGCGACCATGGAAGACTCGGTTTTGGTCACGATCGAAACGGCTCTCATGCCGCTGGGGATCTGCAGAAACGTGGGGTCCGGACTGATTTTTGATTCGATAATCGGTTCATTTTGAACGAAGCTGTAAGTCGAAAATTGTCCTCGCACAAGTTCGGACGATGTGAACGCGCCGGGGGGAATGTTTGTCGCGGACCATTCAACTTCAGTCAACATATCTGGCGTAATTTCGACGCCAGATTTGATGTCAATCCGGGCCACAACCAAGCTGGTTTCTTCACACGCTGGTTTGGAGCGAATTTGATTGACACCCACGGTGGCGGTAATGCCACATAGTGCAGCGAAAATTCCGACCAATATTGTTCGTAAACTCATTCGATCATCTCACATTAAGGTGTATAGCAATCGTTTCGTGCGGGGTAATCTTTTCGTCTTAAAGGTGATCCTTTTCGTCTTTTTCATTTCCCGAAAACCTTCAGTTCTCCTCCAGAAATCCAGGCGATTACGAACGTCGCCACAATGCCCAGCGAGAACAGAGCGCTGAACGGAATCAATCGATCACGTCGAATTTCACTACGAGAAACCTGTTGCACCGTTTCAAAATCATCGTCAAATCTCAGCGATTTACCGATCACGGCTAATCGCAGACACATGAGTTGGATATTGAACCATGTTTCGCGAAGTCCTCCTGTTTTTGTGAGCAAGACCAGGGAATACAAACCGGTTGCAATTGATCCAATCACGATCGATGGCAGTAGCAAATTGGGCCCCAACCAGGTTCCGATGGCCATTACAAATTTGACATCTCCTGCACCCACGCCGCCCATCAGGTAAGGAACAATCAGGACCGCCAATCCCAATAACGATCCACCGAGGCTATACCCCAGTCCACCCCAGCCCAACGTGGCCGAGTGATACAAAATGCCGGCAAAGAAACAGGGAAACGTCAATGAGTTGTAAAC
>CAMYNE010000191.1 GCA_947259675.1 uncultured Pirellulaceae bacterium | reverse complement strand
GTATTCGGTCTTTCGCCGCTTGTGTTTTTCCCAGGTGCCGGCAGCGAACTTTATCGCGGTCTTGGAAGCGTCGTGCTTGGTGGGCTCCTGGTTTCGACTTTCTTCACGTTGGTCCTGGTGCCCACGCTTTTCAGTTTGATGCTCGATTTGAAGGCGGTTGTGAGACGATCCCTGGGTCTCAGCTCCTAATCAGGCATCAGTTTTGCGCGGAAGCGGCAGCCTCACAATGCGAACATCAGAGGGTCAGTGAGTCGCTCCACACTGCACCGATAAGATTGCGAGATCCAGAACAAACCAGCGCTAGAGCGCGTTTGGTTTAAGTTTGGCGTCTTTTCGTCGGTTTCGCCCGGCAATCAGAGCGCCACGACCGCTATACGTCCGTGCGACACGCACTAGTCGTCCGAAATGGTTTTGATTTTCAGGTCTTTGTAATAGACCTTGCTGCCTGGATCATGAGCTTGCAAAGCAATCGTGCCACTCGAGAGTTGACGAGTGGGACGATCCAAATCATCGGGTTCGGTATAATCGGAGATGGTTTTACCATTGATTTTGATGACAATATTCTTGCCTTTGACGATCACTTCGTAGTCAAACCATTCGTTGTCTTTCACCGGCGCTTCGAAATTGTCTTGGACATTATAAAGACCACCGGTTTTCTTCGGGTCGCCTTGCGTGTTATTGACTTGGGCTTCATAACCTGTTTCAGGCCAACCTTCATGCTGGAATTTTGTGTGAAAGTAAATTCCCGAATTTGCTTTCGGCAATGTTTTTACTTTCGCTTTAAGATGAAAATTCTTGAATTCGGCGTGACCGGTTTTGCCAACGTAGAAAACGTGCGCTCGTTTACCATGAGTTACGAGGCAACCGTCTTCGACGTAAATTGAGTCTTGATTTTCATTGACGTGCCAACCCAAAAGGTCTTTTCCGTTAAACATTTCAACCCATTCATCCTGAGCCAATGAAAACGGTGTGACAACGACCAGCAACAGAATTGCGCGGCGAATCATGTTGGATGCTCCAGATATTTTGTGGACGACGGACAGCTCATTGTAATAAAAACATGACTCAAAAGGGATCGGGTGCGCAAAGGTTTCCGAACCGGGCGATTGCGGCATCCCATTCGTCTCGATCTTCGGACGGTTCATACAATACCGGCTCAAACGAATCGACAACAACTCTTCTCAATTCCTTCAAGGAATCGATTTGGCCTGCACCCATCGCTTGAACCAGGACATTGCCAATGGCAGTTGCCTCGTTTGGGCCGCAAATGACGGTCCGATTCAATGCATCTGATGTCAATTGATTGAGCAAAGAATTCTTGCATCCGCCACCAACGATGTGCAATACGGAAAAAGAGCAACCCAAAACAGATTCCATCCGGGAAAGTGTACGTTGATAGCATAGCGCTAGACTTTCCAGGCTACAACGAACGAGATCGCCGACCGTCTCAGGTACGGGTTGCGACGAACGTTCAGCAAACAGTCTTATTTTTTCGGCCATGACTCCGGGAGCCAGAAATTCGTCCTGGTTTGGATCCACCAGCGTTCGAAATGGTTCTGCCATGCGGGCGGCTTCCATCAGCTGCGCAAAGTCATATTCATTCTCTTCTTTTTCATTCAACTCTCGACGAAGTTCCTGCACCATCCACAAACCGGTGATGTTTTTCAAAAACCGTACCCTCCCGGCAACACCCAACTCATTTGTAAACGGCTCAGCTGCCGCTGCCGGTGAAGTGTTGGGTTGTTCGATCTCTGCCCCCAGCAACGACCACGTTCCACTCGACAAGTAAGCCCAGCCTTCACCAATTTGAGCTGGAACTGCGGCAACGGCCGACGCGGTGTCGTGCCCGCCTGGCGCGATCACTTGGAGATCTTTCGGCGCATCCGTCAATTCTGCAATCTCGTTCAGGATCGTTCCGACCGTTGTTCCGGACTCGACAATTGGACCAAAGATGCTCGTCGGAAGGCCAAGTTTCCTCAACAGCCAGTAGTCCCAGGTTTGCGTTTCGAGGCTTAACATCGAGCTGGTGGAAGCGATCGTTCGTTCAACCTTCACAATGCCGCTCAACCAGAAGTGAATGAGATCGGGCAAAAACAGGAACTGTTCGGCCGCTTCGAAAAGTGCCGGTTCAGCTTCGAATCGGGCAAAGACCTGAAACAAGGTATTGATCGGCATGAGTTGAATGCCGGTTCTCGAATACAGCTCCTCAAAACCGCCGATCAAATCAAGCGCTTTTTGACTTGCTGGTTCATTTTGCGGATCTCGATAACAATGAGGGAGGGCGAGCAGTTCGCCACTCGCTCCAAGCAAGGCCCAATCAACACCCCAGGTATCAACACCAATACTCGCTAATCGCAAGTCTTCCGACGTGCAGTATTGATTTGCCTTTTTGAGACCGATGAGTACGTTTCGCCAAATGTCAGTCAAATTCCAGACGGGTCCCGTCGGTAAGGGAACACCAGCGTGTTCAAACCGATGTAACTCTTCAAGCTCAAGCAGTTTCGGAGTACCGCCAAGTATTCCAAGAATTGCGCGACCCGAACTGGCGCCAAGGTCGATTGCTAAGTGTGCTGTCTGCATTGCAGTTTGTGCGATTCCAGTATTTTCTTTTTGGGGCTTCATTATTGCAGGACAAATTTTGCTTTGAAACCGAAAAGTGCAATTAAAAAACACGAAAAACGGGGCGGACCGGCACTAATTTGAAACGAAACAATTCAGCGATCAACAATTTCATCAACACTGCTGGTCACTTTAGCTTCGTCGTGGCGGTTTACCTTCATTGGACTTAAGCTTGATTCGTAAAAAACCTCGTCAACAACGACTTGATTTGTTCAGCAAAGCAATTTTTAGGACAAAAAACGTGCGCATCGCTACGCCTGGTAGGCAATTTCGTTCAAAATAGTGCGAGACTAAATCCATCGGAACAATGAGTCGATGAACTACAAATACAATCCAAAGTATCCCAGCGTTGAAGACCTGAGAATTCGCGCGAAGAAAAGAATTCCGCGATTCGCTTTTGAATATCTCGACGGAGGTTGTAACGAAGATGTCAACTTGAGGCGGAACACGTCCGAGATTCGGGAAGTCGAACTCAAGCCTCAATACCTTAGTGAGCATTCTGGTTCGGAAATGGACACGGAGTTGTTTGGTCACGTTTACAATGCTCCCTTTGGAATCGCACCGATTGGTTTGCAGGGACTCATGTGGCCAGGTTCACCCGAGATTCTTGCAAGGGCCGCTTTCGAACATAACATTCCGTTCATACTGAGCACGGTCTCAACAAGCAACATCGAAACCATTGGAGAAATCACTCAGGGCCGCGCATGGTTTCAACTTTACCATCCCACAGAAGACCGTTTACGTGATGACCTTATTAAACGCGCCGATTCGGCCGGCTGCCCGGTTCTGGTAATTCTTTGCGACGTCCCAACGTTTGGTTATCGGCCCCGAGATATTCGTAACGGCTTGGCGATGCCGCCGAAAATGACACTTGCGAACATGCTTCAGATTACGATACGACCGCGATGGACTTTGCAAACTCTGAAACAAGGCCGACCCAGTTTTGCCTCCTTGAAACCGTACATGCCCAAGGGGCTAAATCTAAAAGAGCTGGGAGGTTTCATGGATGAAACATTCAGCGGTCGTCTCAATGATGAGAAGATCAAGCCGATTCGCGATATGTGGAAAGGGAAACTAGTACTCAAAGGCGTGGCCAGCGAAGAAGACACCGAACGCGCGATTCGACTTGGAATTGACGGCATCATCGTTTCCAACCATGGTGGACGTCAGTTAGATGCTGGGCAATCAACGATTAAACCACTTATAAAAATAGCCGCCAAATACGGTGCTAAGATCACGGTCATGATGGATAGTGGAATTCGCTCGGGACCGGATGTTGCCCGTGTATTGGCCAGTGGAGCAAAATTCACTTTTTTGGGTCGATCGTTCATGTATGGAGTTGCGGCACTCGGTACAGAGGGCGGCAATCATACGATTTCGATCTTGAAATCTCAACTGCAGCAGGTGATGGAACAAATCTGCTGCGAGCGAACCGAGGATTTTCCGAAACATTTGATCCGCGAGTGAACTCCCGCGATTGCCTGATGCATTCGAATCAAGCGAGTTTCGACCGATTACACCCTATTCCCGTTCTGGAGTTTGAAATGGAACCTGTTGAGTTGGGGCCGAAATACCAGCTCCGACTGTCGGAATCGGCCTGCTGGGTCCCTGGATTGTAAGCTTCCAATACTCTTCGGCTTTTTCAATCGCTTTCGCCATCAACGAATCTGTCGTGTACGCTCCGTTCTCATCGAGTCGTCCAGCGGGATGATTGGTCATGATCTCGATCGCGTCGAGAATATTATCGACCGCCCAAATATGAAACTTGCCTTCCGCGCAAGCCCGGCAAACATCCTCGCGAAGCATCAAATCGCCCGCATTCGAGTTTGGAATGACCACGCCCTGTTTGTTGTTCAAGCCGAATTGGTTACACGCGTCAAAGAAGCCTTCGATCTTCTCATTTGCTCCACCTATGGCTTGAAGATGCCCGTGCTGATCGATCGCACCTGTCATTGCCAACCCCTGACTGATCGAAATTCCGGTCAAGGCACTGAGCATACAGACAATTTCGGCTCCGGAGGCAGAATCACCGTCGATGCCGCCATAACTTTGCTCAAACGCCAAAGAAGCGCTGAAGGCCAGCGGATGCTCAGTGCTCAACAGATGCCGCAACAGCCCCCCGAGAATATGAAAACCTTTGGTGTGAATCGAGCCTGACATTTGCGACTGGCCTTCGATGTTGATCAGCCCGGCACGTCCGGGTCCAATCGTCGCCGTAATGCGTGCTGGAAAACCGTACGTCAGCGGACCAGAATGCATCACGGCTAAACCGTTGATTTGACCCACCACTTCGCCTTGCGTTTGCACCATCAACGTCCCACGTTCGACCATTTCTTGAAACTTCTTCGATGGCAGACTGGCTCTTGCTCTTGTTCGACGAACCGCAGAATGGACGTGTTCCGCCATGACGAGGGTCGCGTCTTTGTTTTCCTGTGTCGCCAAAAAAGCAGCTTCCCGCGCGATGTCGGCGATTCGACCAAATCTCGCAGTCAACTTTTGCGAACGAGCCGCGATCCGCGAGCCGTGCTCAGCCAAGGCCGCTACGGCGGTGCGATCAAAGTGAGGCAGATTTTCTTCATTTGCCATTCCCGCCACCATGCAAGCGTATTGAAAAACACCCTCATCGTCACGCACAATTTCGTTGTCGAAATCAGCTAAAACCTTAAACAATTCGCGAAAGTCAGGATCGTACTGATCCAACTTGTAATAAGTTTCAACATCGCCAATGAGTATGACTCGGACGTTGATCGCGATGGGCTCCGGCTGCGTAACGACGTGTTGACGCATCCAGCCCATTTCGGCGGGAACGATTTCCAACTGTCCTGTGCGCAAGGTTCTCATTAACGCCCGCCACGAACCTGGCTCTGACAACA
>CAMYNE010000190.1 GCA_947259675.1 uncultured Pirellulaceae bacterium | reverse complement strand
TTGAATAAATCCACGAAGCTCGAAACGTATTGTTGCCGGAGAAAGTGAGATAAGAAATCAGGATGCACCCATCCCATGGCGCCAAACCATGGTCCAGCAATCAAGACAATGGGCATCGCAAACCAAAACCAGATTCTTGGCTGCGAGAGTTCATTTGAGCTGTACAACCAGCTGGCCAGTATTAACGGTGACAGACTTAGCACCAGAATGGTGAGGCCGCTTGTCAAGATGCCAACGCCGCAAGCCATCGCGGCGACGAGCCACCATTTCATGGAAAACTTGTTCTTGAATAACGCCAGATAACCGGCCAATAAAGTAATCGTGGTGCAAAGAGTAATTGTGGAATCGATGGCGATGAACCAGCCTGAAAATACGATCCCAATCGATGACAGCATCAGGACGGCTCCGATCAACGCGGCTCGAAATCCCAACAAGCGGCGTCCAATCGCGAATGAAATCAAAATTGTCAAGATCGTCGCGATGGTTCCCGGCAGTCGGGCGGCAAACTCATTGATTCCAATCTGCTTAAAGCTGATCGCCATCGCCCAGGCAACGAGTGGTGGTTGGGTCCAATAAGGCTCGCCCGCCAAAGTCAAATAATTCCATTCTCCCGTTTCGAGGATGTTCAGCGCGAGTTGCACGTTGCTCGTTTCCTCAGTTTCAAAAAGCGGAAAACCAAGATTCGTCGACAACACGACAACGGTCAGAATTCCCAACGCCAACCAGCCCAGGGTTTTTTGCCGACGCGACAATTTGGCCCGCTGTGTTGGACAGTTATGATCTCCATTGTTACCAGCCCATTTTGCTTCGGGAAACATAATTCTGTTCCACCAAAAACGTATGGTATTACCAATAGCCGACTGGACTGCTCTTGAGTGAATTGGGTTCGACGGTTGAGAACGCGGACTAATCAAGGTCTCACGAATTTCATGGCCATCGAACTTGGCCAGGGCCAGGAATTCAGTGAGAGTAAATTCGTCGGATTGAGGGATCCAATCGATGACATTTTGGTTCCGAAAGAAGACGGCGACGCCAGGCCGATATTTGTTTTTTCCGATTTTCAACAGGATCCTTATCAGGAAACTGTAGATGGCAAGAAACAGGTTCGTTCCTGATTTTGAACCCCGTAAGCGCTGACAGGCGTAGTGAACTTCTGACTCTTTCTTGAAATCAGCCAGCCATGAAAACAGATAGGCGTCGCACTCAAACTGTTCATCGATGATTGCGACCAGGTCGGTTTTCGATTTCCTGATGATCTTGGCAATTTCTTCGCCGGAGACAGGCGCGTCGGTGTAGCGTCGATCTGCGAATGCGACTTTCGATTGCCACCCCTGCTTCATAAATGAAGCGTGAGACTGCATGAACGAACGTCGACGCTCGTAGTTTTGCCAATCCAACGGAATCAAAGTGATGGATTTTTTCTTGTCGCTGTTTTGGTTGTTGTTCGCATCCATGCGTTAAGACCACCGCAGAACTTGTCTCCTCGCGCGATTGCAAATTTCTCGCGCATTTCATCGTGAAATTAGAGGTTTTGGGAAAACGGGTCAATTCCAACCCCTTGTCGTTTTTTTCTGCGACTCCCGCCACTATTAATCTGACCAATGCCGCTCCAATTCGGTCAATAACGGGTTGATTGTGTTTTCTTGAATATTGTGTGGGGGCTCCCAGGCAAACCAGACATACCCACCATGCTCGGTGGTTAGGATGTCGACCGGGCGAATTAGCTTACCCAGATAGACGATCAGCTGCTTTAGCTTTGGCCTGTTGCCGTGGCGAGTTGAATTGACAACGTACTCGTGAACAAACCGAAAACTTGGATCGATTTCAATATCCTCAGCGCGAATGCCGGTTTCTTCGACCAGCTCACGTAACGCACATTCCATATCGGATTCGCCTTCGTCGACGTGACCTTTGGGCAAATCCCATCGCTGGGGATGTCGCATTAGCAGGAATGATGGACTAGGATCGTCTCGAAAGATGAGAAACCCGCATGACTTTATTTCTGCCATAGCCGACAATCAGAATTGAGTACTAAACATAAAGGCGTTGGACTTGAAAATTTACACTAAAACTGGAGATGGTGGCGAGACTGGTTTGCTGGGCGGGATCAGGGTCGGCAAGGACCATATTTGCATCGAAGTCTGCGGATCGCTTGATGAACTAAACTCAATGATCGGTTTGTTTCGTTCGGGCGAAATCGGGGAGGAAGTCAATTCGATTTTGCTCAGAGTGCAGAACGATTTGTTTGATGTGGGCGGTCGTGTCGCTGCATGCCTTGGTGAATCCAGTCAGGCGCCAGGATTCGATGCCACGCGATCCAAATTTTTGGAAACCATGATCGATCAATTACAGGCCGAATTGCCTGAGCTCAAACAGTTCATTCTACCGGATGGTTCGGAGTCGGGTTGTCGGCTGCATTTGGCTCGGGCCATCTGTCGGCGAGCCGAACGAAATCTGGTTGCGCTCCGACAACTGAATCTAGAGTTCGATTTGCAGCCGGAGCTGGTTTATCTCAATCGATTGAGTGATTTTCTGTTTGTGGCAGCCCGATTTGTCAATCTGCAGGCTAACCAACAGGAAACGCCCTGGTCGGTCACACCAAATTAGCGTTCAAGCTGGGTTGTTTGCGAAGCCTTTACCTTGAATATTGCGGTCTTTGTCGGCTCATTAGCTTTCAATGGTTTACGCGAACCGGTGAAAGGGATAATTTTAGAGTAGAGATTCGGTGCACACCGATCTGCCTTTTGCCCTTTTCATAGATACAGATAACTCCCATGAAGAAAATTGAAGCGATCATACGAACGTTTAAATTGGAAGACATCAAGTCTTCATTGTCCGAATCGGGCGTGGAAGGGATGACGATCACCGAAGTTCGCGGATTTGGCCGTCAAAAGGGTCATACCGAAATGTATCGCGGCAACGAATACGCGATTGATTTCGTTCCGAAAGTCAAAGTCGAGGTAGTTGTTCCAGAGGACAAGCTTCGCCAGGTAATTGACACCATTATGGAGCGAGCGCAAACCGGCCAGATGGGAGACGGTAAAATCTTCGTGACTACTTTGGATGAAGTCATCCGAATTCGAACGGGCGAAACGGGCCAAGCGGCCGTCTAAGCATGGAAGGGTCTCGATCAAATCGGATATTCTGTCACTCGGTTCAAGACTCAAAACTTGAACGGGTTTGAGCTAAACGAGACATTCATTCGACAAACGAAATTCAAATATGACCGTCGGAATTCGGGAAAACGTGCTTGCTGCTCGCTCACGTTGGAACGAGGGACGGAACGCATTACGTCAAAAGCATGATCAAGGCGAATCGGGCTTTGGGATTGTTCGACAGATGTCGGATTTGCTGGATGAAGTACTGTTGGATTTGTATCAGGCGGCAATCAATGACATCTCGACAGAACTTGCGACCCGTGTTGCTGTGGTGCTGCACGGGGGTAACGGTCGCCAGGAAGTCGCGCCTTTTTCTGACGTGGACATGATGGTCCTGTACCAGGGAAGCTTCACCGAAGACGTTGCGGAATTTTCGCGGCGGATCAGTCAGGACATCACCGACACCGCAATTCAACTCGGATTCAGTCTGCGCACGCCACGCGACGCCTGCAGCATGTCTCTGAAAGACGCTGAGATCTTCACGTCGTTGACAGAATCACGTTATCTGGCGGGCAATCAACAACTGTTTGAGAATTTCCTCAGTCGCTTCAAAAGAATTGCGACTCGACATGCCGCCAAAGTGACTCGCGGGATCATCGCTGCCCGGGACAAGGAACGACTCAGGTACGGCGAAACGGTGTACATGCTGCGTCCCAATGTGAAAAAGTCTCGAGGCGGTCTTCGCGACATTCACTTGATTCGCTGGTTAGGCTTTGTTCGCTGTGGCGTCACCGATATCGATAAGATCTGTGACAAATCTCAGCTCACTGCAGCCGATCAAAAGCAGCTGAAAACGTCTTGCGAGTTTCTGATGCGATTGCGCAACGAGCTGCACTTTAACGCGGGCCATGCACAGGATGGATTGGGGCGAAACGAGCAAGTCAGGGTTGCCGAAAAATTTGGCTATGAAGAAAGTGAAGCGGTACTCGCCGTTGAATCGTTGATGCGGGACTATTTCCGATTTACAAGTCGAATTCGGTATATTTGCGATCATTTCGCGTCGATTTGTGATGATCGACGAACACTTTCTTCAAGTGTTCTTTCGCCCCTGGTAACTCGTCAGATTGACGACCATTTTACAATGGGGCCCTCAACCATTGGAGTCGCCTCCGCCGCGCTGGATGATGTCAAAGGAGATTTGCAGGAAGTTCTCCGGCTGATGCAACTTTGCAGTCTGCACGGAAAATCAATTGATCACGACACCTGGCTGGCAATTCGGCAAACGATGTTGGAAACTCGCGACATCAAAGTGACCCGTCAATCGGCCAGACGGTTTATGGCATTATTGTCAAACACAACTCGTCTGGCAGACTTGCTCCGTCGACTTCACGAAATGCAGGTGTTGCAAAAGATTATTCCCGCATTCAAGCACGCCAGAGGACTGTTGCAGTTCAATGAATATCACGTCTTCACCGTCGATGAACATTCGCTTCAAGCGGTCTGGCAGGCGACTAAGCTGGAAAATGAGAATTCTGTGGTCGGCAAAACCTATCGTTCGTTGCGACGCAAGAACACTTTACATCTGGCTTTGTTGCTTCACGATTTGGGGAAAGGGTTTGCCGAAGATCACAGCGAAGTCGGACGACGAATCGCCCAGGAAACAGGCCGACGGTTTGAACTTGCCGCTGATGAAACTGAAGAAATCATGTTTCTCGTGCACAACCACCTCGTGATGTCTCACTTGGCGTTTCACAGGGATATCAATGACGAATCGATGGTTGCGGAATTTGCCTCCAATGTTGGCACGGTGGAACTGTTGTCGATGTTGTACGTGTTGACCTGCGCGGATATTGCCGCAGTTGGCCCGGGTGTCTTGAATGACTGGAAACTCGGGCTCCTCACGACTTTATACTTGAACGCCAAAAACATCCTGACCGGAACCAGCGAAGCGAGTGGCCCTGATCGACGGTATCAGAAAGTCTACGACGTAATCGCCAGTTATGGCAAAGACCTCGACGCCCAGAGTTGGATTCGCGATGCGGCTTCGAATTTGCCGAATAACTACTGTGATATTCACGATCCGGACGCGATTGCCCATCAACTATTGGTACTCAGAGATACGCTGTCGGAGGAAGTGCAATGCTGGGTAAGTCAGGTGGACGGCACGAACCTGATTGAGCTTTGCATCGGTAAACGTGAAAAGCGACGATCGGGCGTGTTTTACAAAGTGGCCGGTGTGCTTCAAAGCCTTGGGTTGATGATCCGAAGCGCCGACATCAAACCGTTAGGGCACGGATTGATCTGGTATTGGTTTCAGTTTGAAGATAGTGATTTTGTCGATCCGCCCCAAAGCCGTTTGGACGATATCAAGTTCCGGACCCGCGATTTGTTGCTTGGAATCGATGAAGGACCGCCGAC
>CAMYNE010000189.1 GCA_947259675.1 uncultured Pirellulaceae bacterium | reverse complement strand
GTTGGTCGAAGGTTGTCTAACTGTCGAAGTCAAAGCGATCGAATCAGTACTTCCAATTCACAAGGCGCAACTGTTAAGTTACATGACTCTGCTCAACATTCCACTTGGGCTAATCATCAACTTTAACGAACAGAAATTGACCGATGGTGTGTCACGGCCAATATTGCCTGGTGCCAATCTCGAATGATGGGCTGAAGACGAGGAGACTGAATGAACGAAGTAAATTCTCCGTTTACTCAGTTACCTCCTGTTCAACACAAACGACGCGGATCAGGAAGTTATTCCTGACTCAATGCTAAGCAATTAACTGAAACTCCATCCAGGCATTTTCGGCGTACGTTTTGATCGGTAACACAAAGGTAAAACCAGTATGAACGATGACAAACACCATTGGATCGGATTTGATCTAGGCGGAACCAAGATGTTGGCCGTTGTGTTTGACGAAAACTTTGAACCAATTGGTCGCGCAAGAAAAAAGACCAAAGGGCACGAAGGCATGCAAACCGGTCTGAAACGGATTAATGCCGTCATCGCGGAAGCGCTCGCCGACGCCGATTTAAAGGCCGCAGAGATTGGAGGATTGGGGATTGGCTGCCCCGGTCCTCTCAACTTGAAAAAACGGACAATTCGTGAAGCTCCCAACCTTGGATGGAAGAATGTCCCGATCGGCGATTCGATCCAAGATGAATTCGGTTTTCATGTCACTGTCGCCAATGACGTCGACGCCGGTGTTTTTGGCGAATACACGTTTGGCGCGGGTAAAGCCGCACGGTGTGTCGTCGGCATATTCCCCGGAACAGGCGTCGGCGGTGGTTGTGTTTACGATGGCAAACTCATTCGCGGTGCGAATTGCACTTGTATGGAGATCGGTCATATTCCGATCGTGCCTGATGGCCCTTTGGATGGCCTTGGCAACAGGGGTTCACTGGAGGCGGTTGCTTCGCGACTGGCCATCGCAGGCAAGGCGGCTCAGGCGTGCTACCGGGGACATGCACCTGTGTTACGGGAAAAGGCAGGAACTGACCTTTCCGATATTCGCAGTGGCGCGCTCGCCGATTCAATTGCGGGCGGCGACAAGGCTGTTCAAGCGATCGTTGAAAAGGCGGCCGTCTATCTGGCCTCCGCCGTCGTCACGGTGGTCAATCTGTTGGCGCCAGAAAAAGTTATTTTTGGTGGCGGGCTGATCGAAGCCATGGCGGACACCATTTTGCCGATCGTCGAACAATCGGCGCGCAAACGCGTTTTGCCATCTTTGCGAAACGTTTTTGAAATAGTTGAGGCAACTTTGGGCGATGACGCAGGAGTTATGGGCGCTGCGGCGTTGGCTCGCCAGGAAGTTTTGAAAAAATAAGTTGTCATCCGAATATGGCTGTGCAGACCAATGTTGAATTCCCTAGAATAAACTGACAATTTTTCAGCGACCGTGGATGCCCGCAAAATCTATGAATGCCGATTCGACTTATTTGAAATCTGACCGTCTAATCAACCAACCCCGACAGGTTGCCGTTATCGATATCGGTGCAACTTCCGTTCGGATGCAGGTCGCGGAAATTCAACGTGACGGCAACGTCCGCAAACTTGAGTCTTTTTCGCAAGCGGTAAGCCTGGGCAAAGATTCGTTTATCAAAGGGCGAATTGAAAAACAGACGATTGAAGATTGCGTTCACGTACTGGGGATGTATCGCCAAAAATTGAACGAATACGAAATCACTTCGAAAGACCAAATTCGCGTCGTTGCTACGAGTGGAATCAAAGAAGCCAACAATCGGCTTGCGATGCAGGATCGCATTTACATCGCCACGGGGTTTGAAATCGAACCCTTTGACGAAGCCGAGCTGCATCGAGTCACTTTCCTGGGTGTTCAGCCGTTTTTGGCGAACCATCCGGAGCTGTTTAAGGGTGGAAGCGTGACTTGTGAAGTTGGCGGTGGCACGACCGAATTGTTGGTATTGAACAAGTCGGATGTCATTTTCTCGACGACGTTTCGCCTCGGATCGCTGCGTCTGCGAAAGACTCTGGAGGCATTTGACCTCTCGCGTGAAAAGTCGCGGCAGCTGATGGAATCGCAAATACTGCAAACGATCGAACGAGCACGTGAAGAAATTCTGACTGCGTACGCAGAATGTTATGTTGCCATGGGGAGCGACATTCGATTTGTCGCGGGCGAAATCCAGCACGCCAGAATTGACGATCAATTGGTTGAAATTGATATTCATGAACTTGAGCAATTTACCAACGACGTACTGTCGCTTTCCCCCGACAAGATTGTGACCCGGTTTCATTTCAGTTTGCCAGATGCAGAATCGTTTGGACCGGGTCTGTTGACTCATTTGTTGATTGCCGAGTCAATACACGCAGTTCATGTGGCCCAACTGTCTTGCACGCTATTTGATCAACTGCAACCACTGCACCACATGAAAGAACGATTCCGGGGCGTCCTCGAACTGGCTGCAATTCTTCATGAGGTCGGGCAATTCATCTCGCAACGGTCAATGCACAAGCATTCTTTGTACCTCATTCGAAACTCAGAGCTGTTTGGGATTGGAGCTCATGACAAAGAACTGGTTGCTTTGGTAGCGAGATACCACCGGCGCGCCAATCCTCAACCGAGTCACGACGGGTATGGCCAACTGGATCGCGAGGACCGAGTGACCGTCGCGAAACTGGCCGCCTTGCTTCGAATTGCCAATGCACTTGACGCTTCCAGTACGCAGCGAGTCGAAAACCTGGAATGCGACATTAAGGGTGACGGCAAACAGGTCCTGTTGAAAACGTCTTCTTCAGCTGACCTTTCAATGGAACAACTAAAACTGAAACAGGTCACACCTTTCTTCGAGGAAATCTTCGGAGCCAATATCGTGTTGAATTCAACTCGAAACGCGTAGTCAGACCACTTTATCGACAGACAGCACCATGAATCCTTCGAACTACATCAATCGCGAACTCAGCTGGTTGCAATTCAACTACCGCGTCCTTGAAGAGGCGATGTGCAAATCAAACCCTCTCCTGGAACGACTCAAGTTCCTGGCAATCACAGCGGCCAATTTGGATGAGTTTTTCATGGTGCGGGTCGGAAGCCTGACGGTACTCGCCGATTCATCGTCGCATAAGACTGACATCGCCGGATTTACGGCTGACGAACAACTTGCCCGGATTCGCGAGCAAACTCTTGAATTCATTCGATCCCAGAGCGAATGTTTTGCCGACCTGGAAAAAGAACTTCGAGAACAAGACATCATACGTTGCTCGCCCGACGATCTTACAAGTAATCAAAGGGTTCACTTGGAGGAATTCTTCTCAAACGAAGTTTTGTCAGCCGTCGCTCCGATCGCGATTGACAGCGCGGGTGAGTTTCCAATGCTCTCCGGTACCCGGCAATGCATTTGTGTGAGGCTGGAGAATGATCCTGCCTCACAACTCAAACCCACCGATCGTGGCGAGGAAGTCGACTCCAGCGGCGAACCGGAAATCACGGATCGCTATGTCATCATTCCACTCGGTCGATCCTTACGCCCGCTCGTTACCTTGCCGAGTGATGAGGGCTACCGCTACATGCTCCTGTACAACGTGGTGGGCATGTTTTTGTCCAAGATCTTTGGCAATCAAAAAGTCATCGAATGGGCAGCCTTTCGCGTCACTCGAAACGCCGATATCCTGCTCGATGAAGATGCCGCCTCTGATTTGCTTTCTGGGATGGAACAAATGTTGGCGGAACGAGCCGTTATGGATTGCGTTCGTCTTGAAATCAAGAGCCTGGCCAGCCCGGAAATGCGATCTTTTTTGCAGACGGCAATCGGTGCGTCCGATCATCAGGTGTACCCGATTGACTGTCCCGTTGACTTGTCTTTTTGCTTTGCATTGGCTGGCATCAAGGGCTATCAGTCGCTCAAGGATACGCCTTGGACTGCTCAGTCCTCCCCCGATTTTCATATCGATCAGGATCCGTTTGAAACGATCGCGGAAGCAGACAGGCTGCTCTATCACCCCTATCAATCGTACGAACCCGTTGTCGATTTCATTCGCACGGCCGCCGCAGATCCGAGCGTGATCGCCATCAAACAGACGTTATACCGAACCAGCCGCGACAGCCAAATCGCGGAAGCCCTCATGACGGCTGCGGAAAACGGCAAGCATGTTACTGTTATCGTCGAACTGAAAGCCCGTTTTGATGAAGCTCGTAATATCCAGTGGGCCAAACAACTCGAACATGCCGGAATCGATGTGATTTACGGCGTACGCGGCCTGAAGACACACTCGAAAGTATGTATCGTGGTTCGTCGTGAACCCGACGGCATTAAAAGATATCTTCATTTCGGCACAGGAAATTACAACGAATCAACCGCCAAGCTTTACAGCGATGTCAGTTACTTTACTTGCGACGATGAGCTAGGCATGGATGCAGTTCACTTTTTCAACGCCATCACGGGCCTCTCAGTTCCTCAGCCCTTCGAAAGACTCGTGGCAGCTCCTATTAATTTACGTGAGACGTTTCTTGAACTAATTCGAATCGAATCTGAAAACGCAGTGGCAGGTAACGCCGCAACCATTACCGCCAAAATCAACTCGTTGGCTGACAAAGAAATCATCGACTCGCTGTATGCCGCATCTCAAAACGGTGTAAAAATCCGGCTCAATGTCCGCGGAATTTGCTGTCTCCGGCCTGGCATTCCCGGCATCAGCGAGAATATTCAGGTAATCAGCGTGGTCGATCGGATGCTGGAGCATGCCAGAATTTTCCATTTCCGCCACGGAGGCAACAACCGAATGTTTATTTCCAGCGCTGACTGGATGGGGCGGAATCTCGATCGGAGAGTTGAACTTATGGTCCCGGTTGAAGACAAGGCTTGCAAGACGCGGTTACTCCAGATCCTGAACTGTTATTTCGAGGACAATGTAAAAGCCCGTGTTCTTCAATCCGACGAAACTTACCAACCCGTGAAACGAGGGCAAGGCGAAAACCCATTACGCAGCCAGCAACAGCTCTACAACGAGGCCTGCGAAATTCTCGCCACCCATACAAATCCTCGCACAACTGTCTTCAAACCTCACCGTGGTGAAACGGGCTGACTCGGTTAACGTTTGTGTTTGATCAAATGTAGCTCTTGCCGAAGGTAGCTTTTGACGCTTTGCCATTAGTCAAATGCATGTCAAATTACGGCCAGGCAAAAACACTGGAGAAAAGTATGGCTTGGATAAATGTGATCGGAGTCGATGAAGCCGATGGCCAGTTAAAACTACGCTACGACGAAGCAATCAATCGCGCCGGTCGAATTTGGAATATCACTTCCATTATGAGTCAAAACCCGGCAGTTATGAAAGCCTCGATGGAATTCTACATTGCGCTAATGTATGGCCCGTCGCCGCTTTCGCGCAGCCAACGGGAAATGCTGGCCACGGTCGTTTCGGCAACGAATCATTGCGTATACTGAATCCGGGCTCATGCCGATGATCTCCGTGCCGAGATCCAACAAGATTTTGGTTTGAACGACGAATCCGCAGCGGATTTATTTGTTTACAAGATCGCGAGCGATTGGACTCAGGCTCAGCTATCACCGGAAAACCGAAAGCTCTGCGAATTCGCCGAAAAGCTGACTAAGTCTACCGATCAAATGAGCGAGCAGGACATAATTAATCTCCGCAATCTGGGACTTTGCGATCAGTCCATTCACGATGCGACGCAAATCATCTCATACTTCAACTACATCAACCGAGTTGCAGACTCACTCGATGTGGATTTCGAGGAAGAAATCCACTCATGGGAGTTGTCGGTTCCCAAACACGAACAGTCGAACTGAGCACTCTAAAGACGAAGGTTGATTTCTTTCCTATCAATTTGGGCTTCGCCATTAATTCTGGCCTCATAACGTTGCCATCGATTACTCTGGCAAATACAAACTGGGTCTACCGATAATCTGTCCGCCCGAATAAATCGTCCAACGCAACTAATTAATCGCCGAATCGCAGCTTTTCATAGGCAATTCCGCCCAAATTCAACAACTTAGCCCCACATCGCCATTTCATAAGAAAAATCGGGCCAAAAAAATTTTCTTTTCTTTAGCAACTTCTTCGTGCATGCTACGAGAATAAAGAAAACATAAGAACTTAAACACTTGATTGCTTTATGTTCAAAGCCTGAATCCCACCCCACACGTCGATTGAACCATTTTTAGCGTCGCCGTTAAGATCAATTTGACGATCATCAAGAGCCACAGCCGTACCCGAAATCCCCACTCTGGCTAACTAATTTAAGCAAACCATTCGTTTGGAGAACCATTTTGATCGGGCTTAGGTTATGGGTGAGCTAATTATCCAGTCCCTAAGAAACAAGTTCCGCAATCACCAATTGATCCCGATCAAAATGTTCTCCAGTTTGATAACGTTAGCTGAGATACCATTTCACGGGAACCCGAGTCGCCGTTTATTCACTTACCAACCAGACCGCCTCGTCAACGTCGATCGTCCACGTAGATTGCCCCTGAACAAACGGAACGCGTTTCCAAGTGATATTGGCCTTAATTCTGTTCGTGATTGGCTCCACGAAACGATTCAAGTCACCGGAAATTTCAATCAGCACTGCCTCGTCGGTATTTGAGGTCGAACGAATATCAAATATTTCGTATTCGCCAGAATCATAATTCCATAATCTGATTTTCTGTTCCACTTCGTCGAGTTTGCTGCCGTTCAACCTGGATTGAAGTCGAAATTGGAAGACGGTCGGTGATGCCGAACTACTGGTTGATTCAATGACAACTTCTATTGCTTGAACGCGACCGAGAATGGCGTCGGCAATTTCATCTCGATCGACGACTGCCCCCGGGCGGAAACGCAAATACTCATCGTTGCTCGTGAATACGTCCGAAAGTTGACCGCTAGTCTGACGACCCATCAACACGTCGAGATCTTCGGGAAAAATAGCGTTCTCAATCGCAAGAAACATGCCTCGACCATGAGTCACTGCCAACAACGTGTTGTCATTTTTCCACAACAACTGCTCGACCGGAACGGTTCCCGGTCCAACTGACTGCGTACTCCAAGACAAGCCATTATCGCCAGAATTGAACACTCCAACATCGGTTCCGACAAACAATCGACCGGGTAAATTGCGATGCAACGCAAATGCGCTAATTGGTGCAGTGGGAATCGCCATCGGTCCGATTCCCGAGATGTCCGACCACGTATCGCCGCGATCTGTCGTTTCCCAAAGATTATCGCCTTCCCATCCCATCAAGGCGACGTAAGCATGATCGTGATCGTTCGCATCAATGACTACCGTCGAGATCCATCGATCGGGCAAGCCAACGCCGTTCTCGTCAACGCGTGTCCAAGTCGGCGAATTGACCGTGCCGTTCGTGGTAAAATAAAGGTCGCCATTGTTATGGGCTGCCCAGATCACATCTGAATTTCCCGGTGCAACGGCGATCGTGGAAAGATTGTACGGAGAATTCGGATCGAAATGGGATGGTGGTCTCTTGACTGGCTGGCTGCGGCCGGGAGGTGCAATCGAGTCTTTGATCGAGAACCAGTCTGGTTGAGAAGCCTTAACGTTGTTGCTTCGCCACATTCGTTCACAGGCAACCAGCATTCGGTTAGGCTCATTCGGATCCAGCGTGAAGAACGGAATAAAGTTCGTTGACTGCGAACCCGCATCCTGAATTGGATTTGGTCCGCCGTAGATATAGTTTGAGCTTCCGCCACCATTGGTTGAACGGTGAATATAGGCTCGCTGTACTTCCCCATAGTAGTAATTCGGATCGGTTGGATCTGAAGCCCCGTACCCGCCATCACCTCCAAAGATGTGATCCCAGTCTTGCGGATCCCCACTATAAAAAAGCGTGCCGTTATCCTGCGTACCGCCAATAATATGACCCGTCGTCGGATTGATTCCACC
>CAMYNE010000188.1 GCA_947259675.1 uncultured Pirellulaceae bacterium | reverse complement strand
TATATTTCTCAGCCAGGGGTTCAAGATACCGAGATCTTTGGCCTGTATCGCCGCGAGTACGCCGCCACAACCATAATGACCGCAAACCACAATATGTTTGACTTGCAGGTGATCGACCGCGTAATTGATGACTGACATCGCATTGATGTCAGTATTGGAAACGACATTGGCAATGTTTCTGTGAACGAACAAATCCCCTGGCTGGGCACCCATCATTTCTTCGGCCGTCACCCGACTGTCCGCGCACCCGATGTAGAGAATGTCGGGATTTTGTCCTTTGGCCAGATTTGTAAAATAGTCGCCGTCCTGGCCAAGTTTATCCGAAACCCATCTTTTATTGTTTTCAAATATCTTATCGAAATTCATTGAGAGTTACATCCTTTATTATGTTACATCTGAACATTGTAAATGACCGGTAATGGCTCTGGAATCAACGCCCGGTCTTCGTCGAGCATCTCCCGTAAGTCGATTTCGATTCCCCTGGCGATGGTTGAAATAGGTACATCATTAGCCGAGCCTTCAAATGGATTTTCCCCAACCGTGCCAATTCGCTGCATCGTATTAAAAACCCAGGATACAACGACCGTAAAAGGAATCCCTGCCCACACAATGTAAGGTGCGACCGTCGGAAAAGAAACAGATAGCGATTCACCCAAAATGGCAAACTGTGGAATAACTCCGATGGGCAAGAGAATGACAAAAATGCGAACAAAATCGTAGCTCAACGTGGCGTATTGGCGTGGGTACGGAAAATTTTTGATGCGTTCCGATTTGCCTTGGAGATTGAACAGTTCCGCAAGCACGTTTTCCAGGTCCAGAAATGAGAATTCCCAAACGAGACCTCGTTCTTTTAGAGCTCTTAAGTGTCTGGATTGCAATGCGAGAATTGCAACCGCTTTATTGGTTTTTTGCAAGACGTATTGATATTCCTGATCGGAAAGCAACGGTTTCAAATCTGCTTCCAACGTCGTTCCCTCTTCTGGGATACCGATCATTTTCAACCATTCCTGGTTGGTCCATTGTTCTCTGAATACTTCCCAGGGCTTTGTTTGTCGCATGGCATGACGCAACCCAGTCAGCCAGGCAATGTGTCGGTAGATCAGGACTTTCTTTTGCTCGTCAAGTTCTGCTTCGGTGGCAGGTTCATGAGCATGTTCGTTGGTGACCATGTCCTGGGTCATCATGCCCCAAGTGCGAGAAGAGTTAACGATCCCACCCCAGATTTTTCGGGCTTCCCACGCGCGTTCATAAGCGGCATTGTTTTGAAATCCGATCAGAAAGGCGACCGCTGTTCCGATCAACACGATTGGAGTCCAGGGTATCCGGAGCCAGCTGAGGCCGACGACTTCGTAGAGAACGGTGAACACCAACGAGACCAGGACGAAGAAATAAATCTCCCATCTCGTCCACAGAATCATGTCTTTGAAAGTGTATTTTTTTCCAGTGTACATGAGTCAACGCATGTTCCGCAGGCAATCAGGCTCCCATTTAGACATGAATTGTCTTGATCCCGATTCAAAGGTCAACCGGGGAGCTTCAAGACTGAAGTTTGGGTTGAGCGAAAGCGCTCAGTGCGAGGAAGCCTGGTTACTGACTTGAAAGACTGTAGATCATTTCTGAACTTGCGTTAGCTGACGCGTAAGTTTGAAGTTGCGCTTTTTGGTAACCGACCCGTAAGCGAGGAAAATACCGCGTATTGCTGCTAACTCGTTTACAAGTCGGGTTAAAAAAAGCAAAAGATCTACGGATTTCTTCGTAAGATATTAAATCACTGTGGCGTCAGTTTCGGGATGCGGGTTTTATCTGATCGTAGTCCTGCCAGATTTTTAGTTTAACCGCGTGCCCATCGGGCCGCGCGCTGGGCGATGCCCAAGCGGTTAAACGATTTATGTCCGCCCATCTGCAAATAGGCGCAGTCTACCTACAGACAATTTTTCAAAAAACGACCCGTATAAGATCGCTTGCTTTTGGCAATTTTTTCCGGCGTTCCACATGCGAGTAATCGACCGCCTTTGTGGCCGCCTTCTGGCCCAAGATCGATCACGTAATCTGCCGTTTTGATAACGTCGAGATTGTGTTCAATCACAACGACTGTGTGACCGTTTTCGATCAGTCGATTCAGGCTTTCCAACAGTCGATCAATGTCTGCAAAATGCAAACCAGTCGTGGGTTCGTCCAGAATGTAAAGATTGTGTTTGCCACTCGCAACTTGTTTCAATGTGCCACGGGTAAATCTGGGAATAGGCAAAGTGCTCACTAATTTCGGACATCGGAACCAATCGTTTTTGTTTTTGCAGGTATTTCAGGATCGGTTTCAAATGCGCAGTCGCATGCTCTTCGAGATATAACTCGATGGCTTCGAGCGCCGCGCCGATCTTCTTTTTTCGTCGGTTTGCCTGCAATTAAATCCAGGTAGATCGCTTGAAACAGTTCCGGCTTAATTTCAATTGCACGATGCAGCGAATAAAGTTCGTAGACTTCGCCGGCGCGGACAATTTCGATCGCCGCGATGCCGTGGGCGCCCCACAACAAACACTCTCGAGCCCGTTGAAGGTCGTTCTTGTAATCCAGGATATTTCGACAATGTTTGGCTGCGTGAATCGCCCAGCCCGAGCTTGTTAGCAGCTCTTTTTCCTGGTCCTTGGTGGCAAATTTGTTTGCCGTTTCGAACCATTTTTCAATTGAAGGATCGTCGCAATGAATGAGCTGGCGCTTCGCAAAATAACCATTTTGAGTATTGATTTTGACACTACAAGCCATGAAGTCATGCTTCGCCGCCAAAGTCCGTTTTGATCGTTGGCCAATTTTGGACTTAACTCTGTGACGCACGGATCGTAGGTTCGTTTTACATGTTCGTCGGAAACATCGACGATTAATCGTTTCCCTTTCATCAAGCAAACGGGTATATTTGGGTTGGCAAGGCGGAACGAATGAAGGGGAAGTTCAGATGAAAGTCACAAGACGTTCATTTTTGGAGTCGACCACCGCACTCGCGGGCTGCAGCATATTACCTGGCTCCATCGTTGCCGCTGAATCAGGGACGATTCACGAACATTCATTCACCCAACCGTCATATGCGGTGATCCCAGTCGTCGGTGATGGCAAATGGATTTGGACCGAACCACCGAAGGACGGCAAAACGGGCTATTTGGAAGGACGGGACTTCGAAGTCTCTGTTGGAATCCATCTCCTGGGAAAAGGACACGCGTCGGGCATTCAAGCGTCAACGGTTGCACCGATTGCATATCCGGAACAGCGAGTCACCGATTTCAGAATCGAAACGCAGGGATGTGCGGCGTCTTTGTTCCAAGTCAACGAATCGGCCGCCCAACTCCTTCTTGCCGCGCCAAATATTGAATCGGGCCAACACGTTTCGGCGGTCGCCAAGTATCGAATGAAGATATCCAAGGACTATCGTGGATTCTCGCGCGACAGTTTTCCAGCCGTTCAATCGCCAGGCAAAAAAAAATCAAAGCTCGAACCGTTTGCGAAAATCTATTTTCGAAACAGCCCTGGAATCAACATTCGCAGTGTGCTGGTCAAAGACATCATCCAACAATTGTCTTCGGACGAGCCGCATCCCTGGGACTTGGCGAAACGGTTTCACGAATGGGTGTGGGACAACATCAAGGGTATCCCGGGCAAATACACGAGCGTGGAGGAAGCGATCAAAAACAGGAAAGGCGACTGTGAAGAGCGGGCCACTGTGTTCATCGCATTGTGTCGTGCCGCCGGAATCCCCTCCAGACTCGTTTGGGTTCCCAGTCACAATTGGGCCGAGATTGGATTGACGGATCACGAAGGGAAGAAGCATTGGGTTCCAGTGCATACAGCGGCCTACTCCTGGTTTGGATGGACAGGTGCTCATGAGATCGTTCTTCAAAAGGGTGATCGAGTTCATTTGACGGCGCGAAAACAAACCATCCGTTTGGTAGATGACTGGTACCGGCTAAAAGGAAAACGTCCGGAGATCTATTTTTCTTCGACCGTCACACCTGTTGCGCCGGACGGACAAGAAGCGGGGCCTGGCGGAAGAGAAAAACAGCGCGACGGAAGTTGGCGATTAACCGGAGATCATTCCGCCAAATCGTTTATGCGCGACAAATAGGTCGATTACCGTTCTGGAGAGTTCGATCCGGATGTCGTGAACCGATCCGAACGAATTCGCACGGAGTTTTTGGGTTTTGCGGATACGACCGGCTGTTCTGTAGAGGAACCTTGGGCCTTCTACAAAGCAGCCACGATTAGCTTGAATACCGGCCTGCCCATGATAGTATGAATTGCTGTCAATCATTTGCGTTTGTCCGTACATAACACTTGCGTATTATCTGAGATAGCTGTCTCGTGAGTCCCATTCTTCGTTACCTATTATTCGCGTGGGAATCGATCATCTATGGTCCTGCCTACGGTTACCTCAACCAGCTGATTCGGGTGCCCGAACCGCTGGATCATAATCGGGCGTGGGATCTGATTACAGAGGATTGGCCGCCACTTGTGAATTGGTTGCGCAAACACTACCCGCCCACGTTCATGCGAAAGCTCTTGTTGCGGCGGATTCTGAATCAGGATCACTCGCTGGGTATCGAGAATCACTACGATGTGTCGAATGAATTCTTCTGCCAGTTTTTAGACAAAAAGTACGTTGCCTATAGTTGTGCGGACTTCATCGAAGACAATGACACCCTCGAAGACGCGCAGACTCGAAAATTCGAACACATTTTGAGCATGTTGCGACCCAAAGCAGGGGAGAAGATCCTGGAACTGGGTCCTGGCTGGGGTTCGATGCTTAACGCCGTCTATGCTGTTACCGGCGACAAGGAAAATTTGGTTGGCTATACGCTTTCCCAACAGCAAATCGAATACAACAAGACTCACGGAGGTTTCAACGTCGAACTAAGGGATTTCATTACAACTGAATATGAAAAAGAAGGGTTCGATGCGATTTATGCCGTGGCCGTTTGGGAACATGTTCGCCCAAGTGAAGTTTCAATGTTGCTCAAGAAACTTTACGAGGCACTTAAACCGGGCGGGAGACTGATACAGCATTTTTTTTGTTTGACAACCGACACAGTTCCCATCTCGTGTCTTGCTGGCCAGCTGATTTTTCCTGGCTCCCAATTGTCATCTCACCGATTCCATGTTCGTGCCTTCGAAAAAGCTGGTTTTCAAATTCATCAACAGACGGTGCACGACTATCGGCCGACGATTCGTGCCTGGTTTGAGAATCTAACCAGCAATCGCGAGCGAGCCATCGAGGCGGCCGGCGTTCGGGAATACAACCGGTTTATCATTGCTTTCGCGGCGACCTGGAAGTTTTTCGACGATGGTGAAGCCAACGTCTACCGATTTGAATTGCGAAAGCCGGTCGCGAAAACAAACTTGACTGATGATCAAATTCGGCGGTCAAAAACCGCTACTGCGCCGCTCTAAGAGTAGTAACGACCGCGAAACACTCCAAAGACGCGAAAGTCCGACCGAGCGCGCGCACGTGGCGCACCGTCACCTTTTTTCGGGTCTTTCGTCTATTTCTCGCCTCATCACGGTTGTTCACAGGAGGC
>CAMYNE010000187.1 GCA_947259675.1 uncultured Pirellulaceae bacterium | reverse complement strand
CTTCGTCCAAAAAGTGTAGCAACAATTGTCCTCAATTGGTTTTGAGGCGATAAGTCTGACGTACCTGTGTTGATTTAACGACAAATGAAGCTGCAAATTAGTTTTCTGGCATAGCCAAAGCCATGACTCAAGAATAGCTTCCACACTTTTACTCTCTCTAGGCGTTGGTATCGTCCGATGAATGGTTGACCCGGGCGGAATCTATGTATGATCTTAGTCATGGAAATGGCCCTCCCAGCTGAATACTTCAACGCTCTGGCGTGGATCTGGATTGCGATCGGCGTTCTCGTGTTTCCGTTGACCCTGCTATTTACAGCCCCATTTGGCCGTCACTTTAGTTCACGATTCGGCCCCACGATCGGCAATCGGCTGGGTTGGATCATCATGGAATCGCCAGCAATCTGGTGGTTTACGATTGTCTTTGTGAGCGGCGTCTCAAGCCAGAATTACTTGCCCTGGATATTGTGGGCGATGTGGATGGTTCATTATCTGAACCGTGGGTTAATTTTTCCGATGCGGACGCGAACGACGGGTAAGCGGATTCCATGGTTGATTGTTGGATTTGCGCTGGGATTTCAATTGGTGAACGGCTACCTGAACGGGACGGCCATTGGTGAATTCGGTACTCAATACACAGTTGACTGCTTGATGCATTCGAATTTCTGGATTGGATTGGCTGTTTTTCTTTTGGGCTGGTTGATCAATCTGCACTCGGATGAGATTTTGTTGAAATTAAGAAAGCCCGACGAAACCGGCTACCTGATTCCCAAAGGTGGATTTTATGCGTGGGTCTCTTGTCCAAATTTTTTAGGCGAGATGATCCTCTGGAGTGGCTGGGCGATCCTGTGTTGGAACCTGGCCGCACTTTCGTTCGCCATCTGGACGATTGCGAACCTTGTGCCACGCGCTTTGGCCCATCATCGTTGGTATCGACAACACTTTGTCGATTACCCAGCCAACCGCAAAGCCGTCTTTCCGGGTTTGTTGTAGTTTGATGCTAGACCGAAATTTAATTCGCCACGTCTCCCATATTTGGGAGAGGTCGACGTCTCAGCGTCGGGTGAGGGTTTAATAGCAGCGATTTTCATCCACCAGACTGAGGCGAAAGATTCGCCTTGAGGCACAAGCTGTGCCACGCATCTCGATTCTGGCCAGATAGCTCATAGATTGTCAAAACATGAATTGTATTGCGTTTAACAGCGTGCTCATCGGCCGTGCGGGTGACGATGCCCTCGCGGTTAAACGATTTTCGACGGCTCAAAACCCAATTGGGGACAATTGTGGCTACACTTTTTTGTGGCTGCACTCTTCTAACAACGCCTACTCACTCTTCTCAAACGTCAGCAAAGCCGAACCGGTCAGCACACCGGTTTTGCCTCCGCGGATAATGTGGCGAAGGGTACCGGCAAGAAAGGTGTCGTTAAATCGGGCGAATCCTTTGGGCAGTATCCGAACGGCTTCGGCTGACCGGGCCAGCCCGTAAACCAATCGCGATGATACCAACCACGGTAGCATCGGATTGCGGACCCAGTACGAGTACCAGGTAAGTTGCCCCTCTGAAAGGTCCTCATCTGCAACGCATTTCAGCCCGTTATCGCTGGCCGCCTCGATAATGCTTTGAACAGAATGCAGCGATGGCATGGCGGTTGAATATTCAAAGTTCTTTAACAATTGACGATGCTCCGCTTGATCAGGGCTGTAATTTTTCGATTTGCATAAACAGTAGGCGACTAGCCGCCCGCCCGGTTTTAGAACGCGATGAACTTCACTCAAAACTCGATTCAAATCGGGATAGTATTTAAGCGCATAGACGGCAAAGACTCCGTCGAACGACGACGATTCAAATGGCATGTCCTGACTGTCACCCTGAACAACTTGGCATTGTTCGCTTAGACCGTCACGTTCAATCAACTCGTTGGCTTGTTGAACTTCGTTTTCTCCCAACGTGATTCCGGTTATTTCAGCGCCGGAATGGCGAGCGACGTGACGCAACATTCCCCCAACGCCGCAACCCAAGTCAAGAGCCAGTTTGCCCGGTTGCACCCGTAATAAATCTGAAACGCGGTTGTACATACGAGCCGTCGCATCCGCCCGGCTTTGGCCTGCATATTCCGGCGGACAAAAGTGCCAGCCGTCACCGTAATAGGTTTCAATCACGTCGGCCATCAATCCGTAATAATGTTGAGTCACAGCCAGATGATTTTTCTTGACAACCGCCTGGAGATAAAGCTGCTCGTGTTGATCGCAAAATTCTGTCAAGTCTCGGCGACGAAACTCGCGGAAGATACGCAAATAGCTGGATAGCAAATTGTCGGTGGGCTTGGGGCTTACATGATGTTGTTGTTCAGAGTTTTCAACCGATTTGATTTCGACCTGTTGATTAATTGCCATTGATTTCAGTCGAGGTGGGGGTTTGATCGGGAAGCGCTAGAAGTGAGCTTAGGCTATCACGGTCCGTTATGTCAAATTGTTGCGGTTACGGTTGGGTTGAAGGTGATGCTCTCAACCGCGTAACCGCGGGGCTTTTAAATGACAGCCTCTACGTCGAATCACGTTCTTGAAGCCATTGGACGGTATCGGCGATTGTTTCGCGAAGAGGGCGGGCGCGAAAGCCCAACTCAACCGCGGCTTTATCGGTTGAGATATTTTGATGACAGTTGACAATTTGAACTGCTTCGGGTGTGACTAAAGGCCTGATACCGCGAAAGCGGCTATACCAAACGACCAAAGGAGCTGCAGTTTTTGCGATCCACAGAGGTACATTCATCAACGGTGCTCGCGCGCCACTGATTTCTTGAACCCAATTGGCGATCGACTTAAACGTGGCGTATTCACCAAACAGGATGTATCGTTCGCCACAACGCCCTTTTTCTTCGGCCGCTACGGCGGCGCGGGCCACATCGCGGACGTCCACCCAATAGTATCCGGCTCGCACCAGACCCGGCAGTTTTCGGTCGATCAACTGCTGGAGAAACTCGCCGCCGGGTGAAGGACCATAATCATGCGGTCCAAAAATTCCCACTGGATTGAGTATCACGACATTCAATCCTTCTTGAATACCGGCCAAAACTTTCTGTTCTCCTACGGCCTTGCTTTCGTCGTACGGAAGATGTTTCCCCGGATCGAGGGCAAGCTGACGGGTTTCCTCGATAGGTTGGTCTTTTGGCAAATGGGATAGCGCGTGGATGGAACTGAAATGAATCAAGCGTTTGACTCCGCCCTGCAAACAAGCGGCGACGACATTGGCTGTCCCTTCAGCATTCACTTGTCTCATGAGAGAATGTTGGTGGCCATCAATCGATATGCAGCCCGCTAAATGAAAGACGCTGGACACGCCTGCAACCGCCGCTTGCAAACTCGCCGGGTCCAAGACATCACCCATCACCGGTTCGACGTTCAATCCACGCAGAGATTCTTTGGCTGGTTGGCGGACGAGCACTCGGACTCGGCGGTCGCGTTCCAATAAATGGCGGACCAGGTTGTTACCCACCATCCCGCTCGCCCCAGTGACCAATGTCGGCTTTTGAAAATCGATTGTCATTCGCCTCTCGCTTCTCGCCGCTAGCCCAGGCAATTTAGCAAAACTTTGCGGCTGCTAGCAAAGTTTGGCTCAATAAATTAGTGCCATGATATCGACTTTCTAAAGTCGGATGTGGGTCGCTCCCTTAAATCATTGGCGAGCCGTATTGGCCTATTCCGATAGATGAAATGTTGAACTTAAGGTTTGGCCATTGTTTCCATGCGCTATTCCCGCGCCAAGCCTCACATTGAAACCAGGAGAGTTCCCATGATTCAGCGCCGACAATTTCTCGGCTCCATTGCCGCAGTCTGTGCCGTGTCAGGTTCGGTCCGTCACGCTTTTGCATCAACTACCAGCAAGGATACTCTCAATTGGCAAAGCCGAATCATTGAGACGCATCCCCATGGCCGAAACGGACGAGCGCCAGTTGTAACAAGTGTCAGCATTCAAAAAACGGGCAATTTGCTTGCCATCGTAGGCGACAATCACTATGTGGGCATATATGACATGGCAAAGGACAAGTACGTTCACCATCTGGATCGACATGCCGACTGGGTGCGCGCCGCCAAATTCTCCCCAGACGGAAGTTTGTTGGCTACGGCAGGTAACGATCGCAAACTGCTCATTTGGAATACGGCCGACTGGGCTGCTCCGACGATGATTAAAAACCATCCGGAAGCGATCATCGATGTGGCTTTCAATTCGGATGGCAGCAAAATCGCAACCGTGGGTTTTGGTCCCAAGCTTCGTCTGTACGACACGCTATCGGGCGAACTTGAAAAGGCACTGAATTGTCCTTGCAATGACATGCATGCCGTGGCTTTTTCCAGAGATGATAAGTATCTGGCTGTTGGCGGGCGATCTGGTTCGATTCGTGTTTGGACGCCATCCGATGACAGCCAAATCGCCCAATACAAAGCGCATCGCCAGCGAATTCGCTCGATCGAATTCACGCCCCAAGACGAGATCTTGAGCTGTGGCGACGATCAGATTGTACGTATCGCCAATCCACTCCGTCTAACTGAAAATCGTGCACTGCCTCGTCATGCATCGAAGCTTTATGACGTTGTGATGTTGGGAAATGGACTGGTTGCCACATCGGGCAGCGACAATCAAATCCATGTCTGGAGAATACAGGACGCTTATCAAGTCGGTTCACTCAAGGGGCACACTGGAACGGTTTCCTGTTTGGACGTTTCCGGGTTCACTTTGGTGTCCGGTAGTTACGATACACACGTTCGTGTTTGGACGATGGAACGTCAGGCAGACCGGAATGTCAATCCTCGAAACGAGTTTTCCAATAGCGGCTGGAATCGCAAGTTGAAATAGCCTCGTTGTCACACCTCATTTGCAGCTTACAAATCAATACCACCACTCGATATTCATGGAGGGCGAACAGTTGGGTTTACTCAAACGGCTTTCGCAATGGGGATTCGGCCAGAAAAACGAATCCAATAACAAGAAGATCAAGCAAGACATTCTGCGTCGATGCCATTTTGAAATCATGGAACCGCGGCGAGTCCTATCCGCCGATCCTGTGATCGCGGGTGTCACCTACTTGGAGGGCGACGAAGGTCAGGATACAACTCCGGACTATTTTGAAGTTACGTTTCAAGGTGGCGCCGACACGACCCAACTGACTCAGTTCACGATCAACGGCGATCAAGACTTGAGCGGTACGCTTACCGACGGCGACATGTTATTTGATGTCGATGGCAGCCAACCCGGAACAGGCGGTTATCACGGATTCGCCTTCGACGCGGCGAACAGTGTTGGCGTCACAGCCAGCGATGTCCAAGGGGTCACCGTAGGCGCAAACGGGCTGTTTCTGACGGTCCAGATCGACAACTTTGAAGCTGGAGACGTCTTTGCATTCACGATCGATGTGGATGAAGTTGAACGTTTCCGTTACGACAAAATCGCTTCGGGCGTCGAATTTGAAGGTTCGTTCTTCGATGCCCAGTTTGTCGACGAAAACTTTACGTTCACGGACTTGAATGTCTCGACTAACGTGACTCTCGAAGACGGATTCGTCCAGTTGCAACACGAAGGCATCTTTTA
>CAMYNE010000186.1 GCA_947259675.1 uncultured Pirellulaceae bacterium | reverse complement strand
CATCGTTTGAGCCAGCGTCATGGGTGGACCGAGTTTTTGAGCCGCAACATCTTGACTGTCGGGCGCTGGCTTGTATTCGACTGAGCGAATAATCCCACCATGTTTGTCTTCAAAAACCAGGCTCTTAAGGACATCGTCAACATCGTGGCCGGTAAACTTCATTTCGACACGGTTGTTTCCGTCGACGGTGCCCTCATGCACAATCTGAGTCAATCCTGAATTGAACATGACAATTCGTTTTACCAAAGGAGGCTCAATTGACTTGAACTGTATTTCGCCCGTTGCTTCTTCAGTTGTTTCGGCTGCGGAATGGGCCCTGTCTTCGCCACGCGGATCTTACTGAGCCCAAGCATAATTCGGCATGAGCAACAATAAGGCGAATGAGGCCAGGTAGCGGCCAGAACGGCTCTCGCAGGGGAGCCCGAGGGCAAATTTCATCGTCAAGATCTCCGTTATTTTGCCCCGCGCAAGCTTGTTTGATTGTCATCTCAAACAACTTGTATATGATCGTATTTACAGGGGCCGCACTAATCAAGAACTTGAAGATGAAAATTGCACGATTCTTATGCCTATGCGGGTTTATTTATCTCAACCTGATTCTCGCCAGTTGTGGATGGGCTCAGTCAACCGTGATTCAGCCGTCCCACGAAACCCAGCCTGATGCACGGGCACTCTCATCATTTCCACCGGCGACGATGACATCTTCGCGGCGAAAATGGGAAACGATTCTCCAGCAGATTCATCCACAAATCGGCGAAAAGACAATCCGGATGGATCGGCTGATCGGACAATTACGGCGCGCCGGGCTCCCTGTGATATTGGACGAAACCGCACGAGATGATTCGTTGGATGAGGACGAATCAGTGTCGTTGGACCTCCCGGGCGAACCATTAAGAGCGCGATTGAATCAGACTTTGAAGCGACATAATGCTGTGCTTGCGATCCTGGGGGATCGTCTGCTCATCATTTCTCTTGATGTGGCAAACGACCCAGAGTACTTTTCGACGGTTTCGTACGATGTGACGTCTCTTGCGGTGGAAGTAGACAGTTTGATTGACACCATCAAGTATTCGATCACTCCTGATGGATGGGACGACACCAACGGAGACGCCTCGATTCTGTCGACTGTCATCAATGACCGCAAAGTCTTGACTCTCGCAGCTCCTTATCAAACGCACGTTCAAGTCCGCAGTCTATTGAGAGAACTTTATCGACTGACGGGCGGCACCCGTCACAGCGGTTACGGTCTTGCCAACGCAACACCTGGGATGGGCTCACGAGTTATTACTTTGCCAACCGCTTTGGACTCGTATTCGCGTCGCCAAAATCAAGGACGTGGAATGGCGGGTCGCAGACGAGGACGAGGTGTTGGCGTCGGTGGATTCGGCGGTGGCGGAGGAGTCTTTTAATTGGAAGCGGCGACGGTTGGAATGATCGCGGCGGCCATCACGGCGGCTTGGACGGCGGCGATCGTGTCTTTGGTCGCGCGGGCTGCGAACAAGTCTCCGTTGGCAACTTTCTTAATTCGATCTTTGTTGCGTTTGAGTCGCTCTTTATCAAAGTTGCAGGGAAGCAGGCCTGCGTGACTGGCAAGCGAAACCAATAACGTCGTGCGATCGTCATGTTGAGTCGTTTGGCCGAACATCAGCTTGGCCATCCGATCTTTGATGCCGCGCTCGTACTTCGGGGCAATCTCGGGATAGATCTTGCGGGGGAATACCCACAGGACTTTGTCTTCATCCGCTTTGAGAATCTTCAAATCGCAAAGTTGTTGGGCTACTCGATGCTTAAGATTCTTGATCATCGCGACCTTCATGACCCAATCACGGATCGGCCGTTTCCGTTTCGCGACCGCGATCATTTGAATCACTTCGTCGAGCAGAGCGTTGCGAACGGGGTCAGAATCACTGATGGAAACCAATCGTTTCTTGTCTTCGGTCGTTTCAATTTTCTGTTGTAGCAATAGCTCCGACAAAACGGCTCCAGCAATTGCGTGATTGTACATCGCTCCGATCGATGTACCCTCTTCATCCCGAAGCGCTAAAAGCATAATCTCTTGGTGTAATAACAGCTTGTTCATCGCCAAATCCTGTGGTTGTGTTTCTGGCTGTCATTCGTTCAAACGGACTTATTCTTGTCCAAAAACCACGGCTTGCATGTGGCAAGAAGTCAAACCGGGCAAAAAACGGTAAATTGAACCGTTACGTCGTTTTCATTCACGCAGGTAATTGATTCCTCAATGGCGAAAAAAAAATCCAAGACGCCCAGTTCGACGAAAGATCTCTTCTCTGCCAATGAGCCGAGAAAGCTTTTTTTGCTGGATGCAATGGCGCTAATTTATCGCGCCCATTTTGGGCTCATTCGCAGTCCCCGCTTCACCTCTGGCGGCACGCCAACTTCGGCTGTATTTGGAATCGCCAACACGGTTCTCGACATTATCAACAGGCAAAAGCCAACCCATATCGCAATGGCTTTTGACACGCGGGAACCTACATTTCGGCATCTTGAATTTCCTGAATACAAAGCTCAACGAGATGCATTGCCCGAAGACATCGCCACGCAGATTCCGCTTGTCGATCGTTTGATGCACGCAATGAACATTAGCGTGATTCGCACGCCAGGATTTGAAGCAGACGACATCATTGGCACGCTTGCCCGGGAAGCAGCCACACAGGGATTTCAGGTTTGGATGGTGACGCCCGACAAGGATTTTCACCAACTCGTGACCGACAACATTTTTATTTACAAGCCTGGTCGCCAAGGCAATCAGTTCGAAATCATGGGCGTCGACGACATTATTGAGAAATGGCAAGTCGAACGGATCGAACAAGTCATCGACATCCTCGGGCTCATGGGAGACAAAAGCGATAACATTCCCGGAATTCCGGGAGTGGGCGAGAAAACGGCTCAAAAACTGATCGCCCAGTTTGGGTCAATTGAATCGCTTATCGAACACACCGACCAACTCAAGGGAAAACAAAAAGAACGCGTGGAAGAAAATAAAGACCTGGCGTTGCTTTCGAAAAAGCTGGTAACCATCAAAACCGATGTGCCTCACGACTTTTCATTCACTGATCTTAAAAGTCGCAACCATGAGACGGACGAACTAAAACAGCTTTGTATGGAGTTGGAATTCGATACGATTGGTCGCAGAATGTTCGGCAAATCGTTTACTTCCGCCCCGACACGAGCAGCCGTAATTCGCGAAAAACGCGAACAGGAAATTCAGGCAACACTTTTTGACGAACCTGTCACCGAAGAAAATACCATCCGTAATGTCGATCACGACTATACAATTGTCGAGACCAGGGAAGATCGCAAAGCCCTCTTGAAAAAACTGCTTAAACAGAAAGCCGTTTGTTTTGATACCGAGACAACAGGGCTGGATCCGCGAACTGCCCTCCCCCTCGGAATCGCGTTCGCCTATGAACCGCACCGCGCGTACTACGTTGTCTGCCCTGAGGATTCCGATTCAGCGCAGCAAGTCCTGGAAGAGTTTCAGCCGGTGTTCGCTAGTCTCGATGTTGAAAAGATCGGTCACAATCTAAAATACGATGTTTCGCTACTGAAGTGGCATGGGATCCAGGTGGAGGGAACGTTAATGGACACCATGCTGGCTCATTCCATGAAGGAGCCAGAAATGAACCACGGTCTTGATTACCTCGCCAAACTGTATCTCGGCTACCGACCCATACCAACCAGCGATCTGATTGGGCCCCGAGGTTCGGACCAAAAAAACATGCGAGACATCCCCCTTGAGCAGGTGGCAGAATACGCTGCGGAAGATGCTGACATCACACTTCAGGTCGCCAATGTTCTCAGACCGGACATCGAAAAACGGGGCGTGAGTCAGGTCTGTTATGAAATCGAGTGCCCCTTGATACCGGTCCTTGTGGACATGGAATACGAAGGGATCAAGCTGAACGTCGACGCGATCGCCGATTTTTCGGTCCGGCTTGAGCAGGAAATCGACGAGCTCCAAGCCGGAATTTTTCACGCCGCCGGTCATGAATTCAACATCGATTCTCCGAAGCAATTGGGGGTCGTGATTTACGAGGAGCTCGAGCTTGAAAAGAATCCTCGAAAAACGGCTACCGGCCAATACTCGACTCGCGAGGCGGAACTCCTTCGACTCGCTCCGAAGCACAAGATCATTCAAGACGTCCTCGATTATCGTAACGCGGTGAAACTTAAATCGGTTTATGTCGATCAGCTGCCTCACAGCATTAACGAAAAAACGGGACGCCTGCATACACATTACAGCCAAACCTGGACGGCAACGGGCCGACTGCAATCGAACAACCCAAACTTGCAGACGATTCCAATTCGAAAGGAACGAGGCAAAGAAATCCGTGCTGCGTTTGTGCCACGCAATGACGATTTTTTGATTCTGGCCGCTGACTACTCGCAAATCGAGTTGCGAATCATGGCCGAACTTAGCCAGGATCCAAGTATGTTGGAAGCTTTTGAAACGGGAACCGACATTCATAGCGTGACGGCATCCAAGGTTTTCAAAGTTGATCTGCAGGATGTGACGCGCGAACTGCGCGACAAATCAAAGGCCGTCAACTTTGGGATCATTTACGGGATTTCCGCGTTCGGCTTGCAGCAGAGACTGAATATTACTCGTGGCGAGGCGAGCGACTTGATCAAAAACTACTTTGAAAAGTATCCCGGTGTTCGAGCTTACATCGATCGCACAATCGAGTTTGGAAAAGAACACGGATATGTAGCCACGCAAGCTGGTCGGCGACGTTACATTCGCGATATCAACTCACGCAATCACTCGCTGCGAAACGCCGCAGAACGATTGGCGATGAACAGCCCCATTCAAGGCACAGCAGCCGACATGCTCAAGCTCGCCATGATTCGAGTCCACCGCGCACTCAAAAACGGCAATTTTAAGACCAAGATGTTGTTAACCGTTCACGACGAACTTGTGTTTGATATGCACAAGTCCGAAACGGAAACCGTAATTCCTGTCATCGTGGAGGCAATGAAAAATGCTCTGCCAATGAAGGTCCCAATTGTTGTAGAAACCGGGTATGGCAATAACTGGCTGGAGGCTCATTGACATTACTAGTATCAGCCGTTTCGGCGCTAGGTAGTGTTTATTAAATCAAAATGGTACGTTTTTCTGAGCGGCAAGGCGCTAGCCGCCGGTATTTGGTGAACGATTAAAAACGTACCCGCGGCGAGTCCTACAAATGCCAAGCTCTTCTTTTTAGAGTTGAAAAAACAGTGGATAATGACCCAAACCCCAGGAAATCTGTTGCCAGACTGTTCGCATTGATGGAGGCAGGAATTTATCTGGTCGCGATTGCTTCGTTGGCAGCGTACCTGGCAAGATATTCGTGGCTGGCAGATTTGCTTTGCCAGTTCCGTATCCAATACATGTTGATTTTGCTTCCGGCAAGCATCGTCTACTTTCTGATCAAGAGACGCAGGACTGCGTTCATTCTTGCTGTTTGTTTGATCGCAAACTCGTGGATCATCGCGCCGCATATTTGGTCTGGCAATCGAGTTGACGAACCAAATGGCAACACTAAACGGATCATCATTTTCAATGTTCGCTCGTCGAACGAAAAATGCGATGAAGTT
>CAMYNE010000185.1 GCA_947259675.1 uncultured Pirellulaceae bacterium | reverse complement strand
TTTGACGGCTCCTGAGACAGGAAAAGCCGCATTTGAGGCGTTCGGATTTGCTTTTGTCGAAGGTGATTCGTGGGAAGAGGTTCCCGAGATTCATTTATATTGCGGTTCGATGTTCACTCCGGTGCTTGAGGAGGCCGTTCGCCAGTTTGCATCACGCGAAGGCATCAATATTTATCCACGTTGGGAAGGTTGCGGAAAACTGGTGTCTTCGATGAAGAGTATTGACGATGCTGACGTCTTTCCCGACGCTTACCTTGCTTGTGACGTGATGTTTCTGGAAGAAGTCATCGACCAGTTTGAATCGCCAACGACCGTCAGCAAAAATCAGATCGTGATGGCTGTCAGCAAGGATTTGGGCGGTGAAATTAGGGAGCCTGCGGATTTGTTCGACCAGGATTTGCGAATTGGAATTTGTGATCCATCTCAATCGGCGCTCGGGAAATTGACGAAAAAAATGCTCACCGGCGAGCCGTTTGGTGGGTATTATGACCGCTTGGAAAAGAAAGCTGCAGTCACTGTCGACGTCGGTCCGACTTTGATGAGCCAACTTCTCGCCGGCGGTTTGGATGTGGCGTTGGTTTATCGTTCGAATGTCATGGCTTCTGACCGGTCACTTGAAAAGTTACGGATCGTGGAAATTGACAAGCGTTCAAAGAACGTTGTAGCGACCCAGCCGTGGGCCGTTTCCAGAACCACTCGCAACCCGGTATTGATGAAACGATTTTTTGAATGGATTAGTCGTCCGGAAATAAAAAAACGGTTCGAGAAATTTGGATTCGAACTGGTGGATCCCTGATCACGGTTTTAGTTGGTTGGTTTGTAGTCCCACCTTTAGGCAGAAAAAGCGAAAGGAAACCGCCTAAAGGCGGAACTGCGAACGGTTTTGAAATCGGTTCTGGCTCTCTGGAATGTCGGACAAGAAGACAAATAGTAATTCATCATTCACCATTAATTATTAGGCCGAAATCTTACTGAATGACCCGGCAATCATCCAACCCGTCAACCGACAACGAACCACCGAAGAACTGGAACTGGTTCTTTTGGTCGACCATGTCGGGATTTGGACTGGTCTATCTGTTTTTGATCGTGGCGATGGTAGCCGCCGATTTCCGCTTTGCAACTTGGGAAGACTTGCGGGTCTCGCTGGCGGATGAGCGAGTTCGGTTCTCGGTTTGGCTGAGCCTGATTACTTGTACAATTTCGGCAATCCTTTCGATGTGGGTTGCTGTCCCGACCGGTTATGTCTTGGCCCGGCTTGGTCGAGACACGATAGTGCAACGCTTCGAACGTCGACCGTTTATTCGGCGAGTTGCGTTGACGTTTCGTTATTTGATCGACACATTGTTGGACATTCCGATTGTCCTTCCGCCTCTGGTCGTTGGGATCAGTTTACTGGTTCTGTTCCAAACTCCCGCAGGTCGTTGGCTGGATCATTCGACCCGCGATTTTTTTTCCTGGTTGGGTTTTCCGGGTATTCGCGGAATCACTTACGAAGTCCCCGCGGTAATTCTTGGCCAATTCACGGTCGCCGCCGCATTCGCAGTTCGGACGATGCGGGATACGTTTGAGCAAATCGGTGACCGGCCCGAGCGAGTCGCTTTTACACTTGGCGCGAGTCGTTTCCAGGCCTTCTCGCGCGTCGCGTTGCCACAAGCCTGGCGAGGAGGTGTGGCGGCATTTACCTTGGCCTGGGCGAGATCGCTGGGTGAATTCGGACCCATCCTGATTTTCGCTGGAACGGCTCGTATGAAAACCGAGGTGCTTTCTACCACGGTCTACCTCAATTTTCAGTTCGGCAATCTGCGCGGCGCCGTGGCAGCTTCGTTGATTCTGGTGACAGTCGCGATCCTGGTTTTGATCCTGACCCGGTTGGTGACACTCGGCGGTAACTTGGAACGAGGTGCCGTCGTATGATCACACTCGACAGACTGACAATTCATCAGGGCGATTTTTCGCTGGCTAATATTTCTCTAACGGTTCCCAGTGGTGAGTACGGCATTCTCATGGGGCCGACCGGCTGTGGAAAAACGACTCTGCTCGAGGCGATTTGCGGTCTCAGACGAATATCGAGTGGTGCAATCTTGCTCGACGATCAAGATGTAACTGGGCTTGCTCCATCGGCACGGCAGATCGGTTACGTGCCACAGGACGTTGTCCTCTTTCCGACGATGCGAGTCGATCAGCAAATTGAGTTTGGTTTGGAAGTTCGAAAAATTAACTCGCAGACTCGTTCGCAACGGGTTCAGGAACTAGCCGATTTGCTGGATATCAAAGCAATTCTGCGCCGTTATCCGCACGGTCTTTCAGGTGGCGAAAAACAGCGAGTCGCTTTGGCTCGGGCACTTTCATTTAGACCTCGACTGTTATGTCTGGACGAACCGCTTAGTGCACTGGATGATACAACTCGCAACAAATTGGCTGAATTGCTACGGACGGTTCATCAGAAAGAACGAGTCACCGTTTTGCACATCACGCACAACACGGCGGAAGCCCAGGAGTTGGGGACCGTCCACTGTCGACTGGAAAACGGAGAAATCGTCGCGGCCTAAAGACACCATGGCTTGGTGAGAGGGTAAAGCTTCTGTGGAGTGGTTAACATGGGAGGTTTAAGTGTAGCGTCCTTTCGTCGGTTTCACCCGGCAATCAGAGCGCCGCGACCGCTATACGTCCGTGAGACACGCACTAAAATCACAAGATCATCTTTTACATTTAAGATTCATGACAACCGACCTGCCCAAGACCCCTGCCGACTCACTTTCCGATGAAGAACGGGCAATCTACCAGTGGCAAATGTGGACGCCAGGATTTGGCGAAGAGGGACAACGCCGACTTAAAAACAGCACGGTTCTAATCTCCAGGTGCGGTGGATTGGGCAGCGTTGTTGCCTATGAACTGGCAGCGGCCGGTGTTGGGCGAATGATCATCGCTCATGGCGGCAACGTAAAACATTCGGATCTCAACCGGCAATTGTTAATGACTCACGATTGGTTAGGCAAACCACGAATTGAGACGATTGAACGTCGGCTGAAGGACTTGAATCCGCGATTGGAAATGGTTCCTGTTGCTGCCAATCTCAACGATGAGTTAGCAGAAAGATGGGTTCCCGAGGCCGATGTTTGCGTGGGTGCCGCGCCTTTGTTCCAGGAAAGATTCGCGCTCAGCGATGCCTGTGTTCGACACCAAAAACCGCTTGTCAATTGCGCGATGTACGATACGGAAGCTACTATTTCCACGTTTCCTGCAGGGGGCAAGCCATGTTTGCGTTGCTTGACTCCAGAGGTTCCCGAATATTGGAAACGAGAGTTTCCGGTTTTCGGGGCGACCTCCGGAACAGTTGCCTGTATGGGTGCGATGGAGACCATCAAACTTCTTGCCGGATTCGGCAAGACCCTGGAACAGCGTATTTTGCACTTTGACTTGCGTAATATGTCATTTCATGAATTCTCATTGGCTACAGTCGAGCACTGCAAACTTTGTCACGGTTAACCCATACGAAAATGCAATATGCAAAAGGCTTCATGTGAAGACATGAGAACGTTGCCTCGACAATTTCTGCCGAAAACAATCACCTCACTGTGCGTAGGTCTGCTTGTTGCCACCACCGGCTGTTCTCAAGACAAAGAATTTTCCGACATCAAGCCGGAAACTAAAAACAACGTTCACAATATTCGCTGTGATCTAACAACGCCCTTGATGGTCGCCGGGAAACCGTCCGCCGGAAAGCGAGTCAAAGCGACTTTGCCCGGATACGAAGAATCGAACGTCTATCATTCGCTCTATCTTCCGACCGATTGGAAGCCGAATCAAAGATATCCTGTGATCGTCGAGTACCCAGGCAACGGGACCTATAGCAATAATTTGGGCGATGTGTGCAACGGAAAGGTCGAAGAATGCAATCTCGGGTACGGAATTAGTGCGGGCCAAGGCTTTATTTGGATTTGCCTGCCCTTCGTCAGCCAGGATCGCAAGCAAAACCAATTATTGTGGTGGGGTAGCGTCGATGCCACGGTTTCGTATTGCCAGTCTGCACTTGCGGATGTCTGTGCAAATTACGGAGGCGATGAAAAAAAGGTGTTCATCAGCGGGTTCTCTCGTGGTTCGATCGCTTGCAACTATATCGGACTCAACAACGATCAAATCGCAAGTTGGTGGTGTGGCTTTATCTGTCATAGCCATTACGACGGCACTGCTAACTGGAATCAAGGTCCAGATCAAAAGAGCGCTAAAGCAAGGCTGATGAGACTTGCCAATCGGCCTCAATTCATTTCCCATGAGTTGTCGGTTGAAACAACCAAGAGCTACTTGGAAAAACAAACAACGAATGGAATATTTACTTATCAAGCCCTCCCCTACCCCAACCACACCGACGCTTGGGTCCTCCGCGACATTCCCGAACGGCGAGCACTACGGGCTTGGGTTCAGGGCGTTATCACGCAGATAGAATAAATACGAAGAGCTTTTAAAGGCCGGAACAAGCTCCGCGCAGGTGTTGTTCCCCAGGTGTTGTTCCCCTCTCCCCCAGCCAAATTATTGGAGAGGCCAGGTCACTTTTGGTTGAGAGATAGGTTGGCGTTGAGCGCTTGATGAAAAAGATAATCTCACAGATCCATGTCGTGCCATCAATTTTAAAACACCTAAATCGCCAACTTGGAACCATTTTTGTCAGCCCATTATCAGCCCAACCTCGCCCTCCCGTTCCTGCGCCCTCCCGTTCCTTGAGGCTGTGATTTATTGGTAGGATTGGCATTCTTGCCCGTCTTTCGCGCATACGACGGCCAAGAGTGGCCCTCCTACCTACATTGCGGAAATGCTAAGCAATGAAATCACAACCTGCTCGAGCCGAGTGCGGATTGTGCTTCCCGTTTTGGTTTGGTGAGAACTTCGTTCGTCCGGTCCGGCAATGATGAGTCAAATTGTCACACTTGAAGCGTGTTGTTTCGGTGAGGCAGCTGCCTCACGATTCCTGGCCTAACAATAATGCCAAGTGGGACGTGTTCGGCCTCGCCAGCCTTTGCTCGTTCGAAAAGCGTTGTTGACAGTTTTCTGGAAAGAGTTGTAAACTTCTCGGTTTCATGCGGCTTTTACGATGAAGAATTCAATCACGCTGCCGCACACCTCGCCGCGACTTCGCACCCGCTGAACTGGAGTTTTCCAGCTAGTTGGGCAAGCCGTGTCGCATTTCGATGACTTAATTTCTTTGTTAGCCACTTTGCAAAAAGGCAAGACTTATGTCGGGAATCTTTCGACTAAACAACCGTACTATTGTTATCGGCATGTTAACCATAGGCATCGCCGCCGGACTGGCGTTGTTGACCCAGAGTTCTTTGTTCGCTCAGGACAATACGACAGCTGAGGTTCCTGTAACTGCACAGGCAGGAGATGAAGTTTCTACCTCCACCAGTGGGTTTCCATGGATTGGCTACTTGATTCCCGTATTTGGCATCTGCGGATTGATATTCACCTATTGGAAATCGTCCTGGGTGGCGCACCAGGAAGTCGGCACAGAGAAAATGGCTCGCATTGCCAAGAACATCAACGATGGGGCGATGTCGTTTCTGCGTGCCGAGTACAGCGTATTGATCATTTTCGTAATCGCGGTTGCGG
>CAMYNE010000184.1 GCA_947259675.1 uncultured Pirellulaceae bacterium | reverse complement strand
AGTCCGACAAATCGCTAGCAGCATTGTGGACAATTTGTCTCGCAACGGCGAGGGCCGTTCGATATTGACGCGGTGAATGGACGTCTCTATTTTCGCGTCGCTTTGAATTTAACCAATCCACCTTTACCATTGCATGGAGGCAGTGGCCAGTGCCTACACCTTACAACGCTGTCACAAAAACTGAGATTTCTTCCGTTCCTTTATTGGACGTTGGACGAGGCAATTTGCCGTTAAAAGAAGAAATCATGGAGTCGTTTTCCCAGATCTTCGATTCGGGCCGTTTTATCGGTGGTCCTTACTGCCAATCGCTTGAACAATCCGTAGCTCAACATTGCGAAACCGAGTTTGCCGTCGGATGTGCTTCAGGAAGTGACGCTTTGCTGTTGGCCTTGATGGCGATCAGGATCGAAGCAGGCGACGAAGTCATTCTGCCGAGTTTTACGTTTTTTGCAACCGCCAGTGCCGTAACTCGTCTTGGCGGGATCCCTGTCTTTGTGGACATCGATCCGCAAACGTTCAACCTCGATGCGGCCGCCATCGAACGAGCCATTACTGGTCGCACCAAGGCGATTATTCCGGTGCACTTGTTCGGTCAATGCTGCGATATGCAGCCGATCATGGATCTGGCGAATCATCACGAAATCGAGGTCGTCGAAGACTGTGCCCAGTCAATTGGGGCAAATTACCACGGCAAGCCGGCTGGAAGCATCGGCCGCATGGGTTGCTTCAGTTTTTATCCGACAAAAAACCTTGGCGGCATGGGAGATGGAGGCATGTTGACGACGAACGATCCGCAGATTGCGGATCGACTTCGCCTGTTAGCCAACCATGGAATGCGGCCCCGTTATTACCATCAGGAAATCGGCATCAACAGCCGCCTCGACTCACTTCAGGCCGCCGTCCTGGGTGCGAAAATGAAACACCTTGACACGTGGTCCGAACAAAGAAAGGAAAACGCCGATCGGTACCAGAAATTGATGATCGAAAACGGTTTGGTCGATCAAGTCATCCTCCCATCGGCCAATAGTAACAGCCGCCACGTCTGGAATCAGTACACCATTCGGATTCCCAACGGCTGGCGAGACAACGTTCGACAACAAATGACGGACATGAACGTGGGCACGGAAATCTATTATCCGATTCCCTTGCATCAACAAGTCTGTTTTTCATATCTGGACATCGACAAGTCCACGTTGTCCCATACGGCTCAAGCCGCCAACGAAGTTCTCAGCCTTCCGATTTTTCCCGAACTGACAGCGGCTGAGCAAGAACATGTCGTTAAGTGTCTGTCGAACGCAATGCAGGCCCAGTCGACACAATATCGCATGGCGTCGTAAATTACTCTGCCAACGATTGACGGTAAGAAACAAGCAAAGCAAGTCAGCTGGTGTTGGCTTGCTTTTTTGCATAATTCATCCGTGACCTGAGCGAAACAGCTCAAACGAGTGGTTGCAGCATTCGTCGTGAACCCCCTCTTGCGAATCGTGTCCAAATCTAAGGCCATTCTTCTGCGTCTCAGTCTTTCCAACCCGTTTTCGATTAACCCAATCGGGGTTAAACTCGATTTTTCCAATTGAATCGAACTTATGCTCAACAACGTACCGTTTAGAAATATTAAACACGGCGAACTCACGGTCGAAGGGTATTCGCGTGCGGCTGTACAGACCTACTGGCGTATTCCCGAGTTGAAACTTGGATTCGATCTCGGTGCACATCCGTGGGACTTCATGGGCACTCCGAACTGGCTGTTATCGCATTGCCACCTCGATCACGTTGCCGCATTACCGCTGTATGTCGCTCGACGGCGGCTGATGAAAATGAAACCGCCGACGGTTTATTTGCCGGCTTACGCGGTCGATCCTGTTCGGCAAATGTTGAATTCATTTGAAAAGCTGGACAGAGGTCGCTTGAATTGCGAACTCATCGGTGTTGAGTCGGGTGAGGAGTTCGAGCTTTCGCGGGAACTGGTGGTCAAAGTCCTCAAAACCAAACACACGTTGCCGAGTGTTGGCTTCGTCATCTTTGAACGTCGAAAAAAGCTCAAGCAGGAATACATCGGCTTGACTGGTGAAGAAATTCGTGACCTGCGCCAAAGCGGAGTCGAGATTTCTGTGGAACGACGGGTTCCGTTGATTGGGTATACCGGCGATACGTCGCCGCCAGGCCTGGATGATAACCCATTGTTTTACGAATGTAAGATCTTGATCACCGAGATGACATTTGTCGCGGCGGATCATCGTAAACAACTGATTCACAAAAACGGGCACATGCATCTTGATGATTTTGTTCGACGCAAAGACAAGTTCCGTAATGAGGTTATCGTTGCCGGTCATTTGAGCACGCGATACAACAAAAAACAGGTCGAATCGATTGTCAAGAAAGTCTTGCCCGACCTACTTGGCGGTCGTTTGAAGTTGTGGGTGTAGTTGGATTCTGTTCGATGGCGCAAGAAATGAGCGAAAAGTGATTCTGAGAGAGCTTTAGCGACCGGAGAATCTCGCGCAACGTTACGAGAGATCCTTTCCGCCGCGGCGGACTTGGGAACAGGTCAAAAATGACTTTTGGAACTTAATCGCCAAACAGCGCGTATTGGCTGCTTGATTGAACAGGAGGCCACAGAGATAACTGAGATTCTTTGTGTTTCTCTGTTTTCTCATTTGGGTTTGAAAGGCCCAACCATGAACGATCCGAAGTTATCGCAGACTTTTCATCCCCAAACTGTGGCTCCCAAATCTGTTTACATCCATATCCCGTTCTGTCGACACCGGTGTGGATATTGCAATTTCACGTTAGTCGCCGGTCGTGATTATCTGATCGATCGGTTTCTCGACGCACTCGAAACGGAAATCGGATGGCTCGATCGCTCGTATGAAATTGAAACGTTGTTTTTCGGCGGCGGAACACCCAGTCATCTTTCGCCAGCAAATCTCGAACGTCTAAGTCAGATCGTGCTTTCGCGTTTTACCCTGAGTCCCAATTGCGAAGTGACGGCTGAATGCAATCCAAGCGATCTGAATCACGCGTGCGCCCAGTCTTTGGCTCGCTGCCACGTCACTCGAATCAGTCTTGGCGTTCAGAGTCTTAACGGCAAAAAACTGAGGATTCTGGAGCGTGACCATGACGCTGAAATCGTGCGGACAGCGATTAACAACGCTCGTCGGTTCGCCAGCAGTGTGTCGCTGGATATGATTTTTGCGTCGCCCAGAGAAACTCTCCAGCAATGGCAGGATGATCTCGGCCAGTCAATCCTGCTGCAACCCGATCATTTTTCAGCCTACGAACTGACCTACGAGAAAGGGACTTCATTTTGGAATCGGCGCGAACGTGGCCAGTTGTCAGCTGCGGATGAAGAACTGCGTTGTCAAATGTATGAATTTGCAATCGATACGCTGGCACGATATGGCTTCTGGCAATACGAGATATCCAGCTTTGCCAAACCTGGCCATGAGTGTCTGCACAACAATATCTATTGGTCCGGACAACCCTATTTTGCTTTTGGCCCTGGGGCCTCACGTTTCGTTGATGGCATTCGCGAAACCAACCATCAGAGTACGACCAGGTATTTGAGCCTGGTTGAATCGGGTAAATCTCCTGTCGCTCAGCGCGAACAGCTATTGGGAAAAGACTCCGCTTTGGAACAGCTGGTGATTGGGCTTCGGTGCAACCGAGGCGTCATGCGCTCGGAGTTTGTGGAGCGAACCGGCTTCGAAGTCTCTGAGCTGATCGGTGAACGCCTGCGCGACAAACTGCTGCAAGAGGACTTGCTGCAAGCGAACGCAGAACGGGTCAATCTCACACACCCTGGTTTAATGGTCTGCGATTGGATTGCCGGCGAAATAATGGGGCAATGAGACTCGTTGTTGCACGTATCGATAGAAGAAGCCAACGATAATTCGTTGCCAAATCTGGGCTTGTTAATCAACGTCGGGAAAGCGATAACGTAGGGAACACAAACCCAAAATCTTTACACGGAAGACCGCCGCCTTGGGAGACCTACGTCGACGACTTTTACGGCGAATCCCACAAGTTTGAGGACATGGCCGAGCGCCGCGATAGCCGTGGTTGCCAGGTTTCGCGATCAGTGGGCGGACATAGTCGTGGCAGGATTCGAGCCCTTGGAAGGCAAGACCGCCGAGATTGTTGAAGACGGCAAGAAGGCTGTATTCAGCGTTGATGGCAAACCTTCGTTTATGTTGTATCTGAGCGACGACGGCAGGTGGACCTTCCATTTGTAAGCGACATCAAAAAGGACCTTTGAAGGTCAGCGACTGTCATTGAGTTTGTCACTGAGGCGTCTGGAAAGCGGAATCGAAGAATCGTTGGTCGGATTTGCCAAAACCAAAATTCTCGACGGCAAAAAAAACGTCGAATTCAAATGAGAAAACGCACATCGGAAAATCCCATGCAACGATTCAAAAAAATATTGGTAGGCGTCGACCTCGCCGAAGGCGACAGGTTCGTTACCGAGCAGCTTGCTCCGTCGACTCAACAGGCCATTGACCGGGCTCGGTGGCTGGCCAAACAGAATTCAGCCGAACTTTGTTTTACTTACGTGTTGCCACCACGTGCCGAACAATTGTCATATGACCGACAGATTTTGATGGCCGAATACGATGATTACAAATCGGTCGGCGAACATGCACAGGAAGTCTTGGACGAGATCGTCAACGCTACCAGCAAGCTGGGAATTTCAGCAGTCAGCAAAGTGATTTTTGGGCGATGTTGGCTGGAAATCATCCGCGAGGTTGTTCGGGGTTCATACGATCTTGTAATTGCCGGGATTCGCAAGAAAGGGCCATTCCGTGGGATGTTCATCGGCCATACCGGCACTAAGCTCTTGCGGAAATGTCCATGCCCGGTGTGGATCACTAAACCCGAAACCGCCGATGTCGTTTCGTCGATCCTCGTCGCCCACGATTTAAGTGAAGTTGGAAAAGACGCACTTACGCTGGGCGCATCATTGGCCAACCATTGGGGTGCGACGCTGCATGTTTTGCACGTAATCGAGCTTTCAGTACAAGCGTGGGCAGACATCTCCACAGCGGATGATGCGACGCGACATATCGAAACTCAGTTGTCAGAGCTGAATCAAGAAAACGTGGTTACGAAAGTCAGCGTCATCAGTGATTCACCTGAGGACGCGATCCTGGATTACGTTGAATCTCGAGAGATAGAACTTGTCGTGATGGGAACGTTCGCCCGCGCAGGTCTTCCCGGCATGCTTGTCGGCAACACGGCTGAGAAAGTGATGCCGCTTCTGCCATGTTCCTTGCTCGCCGTTAAACCCGTCGGATTCAAAAGTCCGGTGCTGCTGAATTACGACGAATATAACAACGAATTTGCATAGACAAATTGTGTCGTAATCGACACCTCGGTATTGAATCGACGCCCCATTAATGTCGGTTGACCGATTGTGGATTGTGGAATCGTCACATCAAGTTCAAAACGTGTTTCTTCCAAATCCAAATCATTGGGAGATCCCAAAAGAAATGAAAACCCGCCATGATCAACGCCAGCCTTGACCTTGTATACTGATCAGTATACAATAGATTCGCTATGCTCAGCATCACTATTGATCGAAGGTTGGAAGAACCGGTTTACGTGCAAGTGGC
>CAMYNE010000183.1 GCA_947259675.1 uncultured Pirellulaceae bacterium | reverse complement strand
ATGGCGATCAGTTTTGGGAACGACACCGCTATGATTAAGGGGAGAGCCAAAATCCGATCGGCTAGGGAGAGACGTTAACCAGCTGTCCCGGGGATCTTGCGGGCACACTTTTCATCGGTAACGCCGGCCAATCGACGTAACCCTCGGGCGTTTCAGTTCCGATTATGCGTTTTTCCAGCGGAACATAATACGGACTTTGCGTTTTATCATACTTATTCTGTCGACCCCAAAGCTGAGCCAAATTGTCCTGATAAAGCAGAGACCAGTCCTTGGTTTGCATGGCCATCACCTGCTCCGACAATTCGCCTCGCCGTCGAATCAGCACAAGTTCAGGCTCGCCATGTCTCAAAACCCGGGTTGGATCGATCGGTCCGGATTCGGGGCTGCGAGATCTTTTCGTCTTGTCACCGAAGAGCAGATCAAAATGCATGTCCACGATTGACTGCGGATAACAGGTTCGAAATCGTCCATCAAATGCGACTCGAGAAACAGGTTGTCCCGGTTGCAAATTGTCTTCGACACACAACGCGGCTATCGAGAATTGAGCCCAGTCGTAGGTCACAACCAGTCTGCCTCCGAGATGATTGTCATGCATAAACTGGACCGCATCGACCGGGAAGACTTGGCGATCAACACGTAACTGGCCGAGACGATCCGATAACTGATATCCAATGAGACTCATTAACGCAACCATTGCCGCGACAACTGTAATTCTGCCCATGCGCGATTCGCGCCCGTTGTCTAAATCGGTTTCCAGTTGTGTTAGCCGGACAAAACACGAATGCAGATGCGGTCCGGCCCAGAACCCAGCGAGAATCGCAAAAAATGGCACGTGCCGAAAGTGACTGACGGCTTGCCACAGCGTGATCGCCAAAATCACGGTTTGCGTGAAATCAAGGCTGCGGCGTGAAAAAGCTATTGCCGCAGCAACGACCACAACCAGCGCCCAGAATTTGACTCCAATCATGCTTAACAACTGGTCCGATGACCAATCCAGAATCTCAGGTCTCGGTGTCCCGAGTGATTCGAGCAACCACGCGGGCAAGCGATATGAGTATGGATTCAGTAACGTTGCGAGCACGGCGACCGCGATCATCAATGACATTCGGCGAACGAGTCCCCAGCCCTTTGGCCAATAGCTGGACAACGCTTCCATCGCTCGGCATCCCAGATAAGCAACATAAACACAGACGCCTGCGACAAACCCGCCGTGCGAGTTGGTCCACAAAAAGAACAGTAGCGGAACAATCCATAATAAACGACTGTGCATCCAGCTGTAGTCAATTTCGTCATTTGAGTCGTCGCGCGTCAACAACCGAGGCTTAAACCACTTCAAATGCCAATTCTCACGCCAGCCCGTGAAACTCAACTGAAGCAAAATCACCATCACCGTAAAAAAGAAAAATGAAGACAATTGCGGGCGAAAACTCCAGTGATAACCCAGATTCCAGGCCACCAAAATTGTCAACACGCAAGCTGGAATCAGGCTGACTTTGCTGCGAAGATTGAAAAACAGAATGGATCCAATCACAAACAAGCTCAACAGGAATTTGCCCCAAATCAATCCATGTGGACCGATGTTTTCGACGATCCATGCCATCACAATTTCGGAAACGTTTTCATGATTGATCCAGCGATAGCCTTCGGACGTGAATGAATAACTCGTCGTCGTTTCCAGCGATCCTGTGTTCAGGAAATCGCGACCGAATTGCACGTGCCCCCACAAGTCCGGGTCAGCCACACTCGGTGACATCGCCAATGCCGACACAAGTATCGTGAGCACGACGATCGCGAACGTAATAAAACGGTCGAATGAAAATTTGGAATACATGAAAATAAATTGAGCGTGTCCGGGAATTGGTAGCTGGATTGGTGAGAATTCGATTACTATCCGCTGGCCTGAAGTCTCACGACTTCTGCTACATAATTGATGGGTGATGTTTGTTTTCTACGTCAAAAAACATAGGTTACGACCGGTAGGTCCCCGACACGAATTTAGTTTGGTTATGCGGGTTAGGTTAATAATCCAGCTAAACAGCTGCGAGAATGACTAATTGTCGCATCGACATTGAGTTTATGGATTCTCGAAGATTGCTGCCGAAACGCAGGTTAAGACTTGCAAAACGGGCCGGTGAAAATATCTTGATAACGGGGCCTTTTTTTGATTCCGTCGTTCGAAAGACAGCTATGGATCATCATTTAACGAAGTTTTTGATTTGTTTCTTTGCCTTGCTTTTGTTTGGTTGCGACGCAGCCATTACCGATTCAGGAGTCGCCGTCCCTGGAAGTCAACCAGTTGAGCGGCCGATCACATTGGAAGAAAAGATCGCTGAACTGAATGAGCAAAATGCTGAACTGATCCAAATCCTCGAAGAAGCTGAATCAAAACTCATGACAACTTTGGACGAGCTTGAGCAATCGAAACAAGAACTCGCCAACACTAAAACTCAGCTTCAGGATGTGCAATCGAAGTGGACGATCGCCACCGAACAGCTTAAGCAGGTCCGCAGTCGTATCGCAGAGATCCGTTTCCAATTTGGCGAGACGATGACGGAAACGGCAAAACAGCTTGAATCGTTAACCACGTTGTTGCCGGAGCATGAAGAAGCGGTCAGCGATCAGCATGCCCAAAAATCCGACGATCATGCAAAAGACGATCACTAGCGTGTGTCACTTCAGCAGACGATATTCTTTCCGCACGCCCAACTGCCGTGCTTCGGTGTGGTTTGGAATTCAATTTTCTTGACCAGCCAACGTGCTTTGTGTGGTTTGAAGAACTTGTAGAAAACGCCTTTGGTGCTCGCTTGTCCAAGTGCAACGATGTTTCAATCCTTGTTGTGATGGATTAGTCGCGAAGACAATGGTAGGCAATACATTGTCACGGGGCGCCCAAAACCAGCCATTGATGGGCGCTTGAAAACCAGCCACTTTGAGGGCGGTTTCGTTAGATTTTCTTTCTTTTTGAAGGAAGGAAATCGAACGGAATGGCCAACCAACTCAGAGAGGCTAAAGTGTTGTCAATCAAGACGTTACACGAACGAGGCTGGTCCCAGCGGCGGATCGCGCGTGAACTTGGGGTCAACCGAGAAACGGTTGCTCACTACCTGAAACAGGACTCAAAACCAGCCAAAGCGCCCACCGGGTCGCCAGATTCAAAACCAGCCACTACCGAAAAAGCGCCCCCCGGGTCGGCGGCTGAAAACGAGATTTCAAAACCAGCCACTTTTGGCAAAGCGCCCACCGGGTCGCCGGGTGGCCAAACTCAATCGGGCCCATCTTCCCGCAGTCTCTGCGAACCCTATCGGACATCGATTCTTGGGTGGCTTGAACAAGACCTTTCGGCCCAGCGGATATACCAGGACCTGGTCATTGAGCATGGGTTCACCGGCAGCTACCCGAGTGTTCGCCGGTACGTTGGAAAACTCAAAAACAAAACGCCGTTACCGTTTCGTCGCATTGAAGTCGGTCCTGGAGAAGAAGCTCAAATCGACTTCGGCAGCGGAGCTCCGGTGATTGATAAAAATGGCAAGCGTCGCCGCACTCATGTGCTGCGAGTCGTGCTCAGTCATTCCCGAAAAGGCTACAGCGAATCTGTCTTTCGACAAACCACGGACAACTTGATTGCCGTTTTGGAAAACGCCTTCAGGCATTTTGGCGGCGTTCCAAAAACGCTGGTTCCTGACAACTTGAAAGCGGCCGTGATTCAAGCCGACTGGTACGATCCCGACTTGAATCCCAAGCTGCAAAGTTTCTGCGAGCATTACGGCACGGTCCTGCTACCGACCAAACCAAGAACGCCTCGCCACAAAGGCAAGGTTGAACGGGGTGTGGACTATGTTCAAGAGAATGCACTTAAAGGCCGCACGTTCAAGAGCCTGGCTGAGCAGAATGAACACTTGCGTCGCTGGGAACAGACCGTTGCTGACACGCGGATCCACGGAACAACTCGTAAGCAAGTCAAAAAGCTGTTCGAAAAAAACGAGAAAGCCAAACTGCTCTCGTTGCCAGTGGCCCGCTTCGCAAACTTCAAAGAAGCCCAGCGCAAAGTCAGTCGCGATGGTCACTTCGCCGTCGACAAGTCGTACTACAGTGTGCCGCCGGAGTACCTCGGCCGCACGTTGTGGGTTCGTTGGGACTCGCGACTGGTTCGTGTCTACGACAACCGGATGAACTTGATCTGCACGCACGCCAAGCAACCCGAAGGCAAATTCAGTACCCACCGCGAACATATCGCCTCAGAGAAAATCAGTCCGGTTGAACGAGGAACCGACTGGTTATTGCAAAAAACCTCGGTCATCGGGCCAAAAACGAAAGCTTGGACGTTGGGGCTGGTTGCCCATCGGGGCGTGCAATCCGTTCGGGTTCTTCACGGCCTGTTGAACTTGAGCCACAAACATTCCAGCAAAGAAATCGAACAAGCCTGCCAAACAGCCCACACCAATGGCTGTTATCGGCTCAAGTCCATTCGACAGTTGATCAAGCACGGAGCTGATCAGCAACAGTCGTTTGAGTTTCTCGACGAGCATCCCCTGATCCGGAACTTATCGGAGTACGGGAATCTTGTCCGTGTTGATTTTAGAAAGGAAGCACTGACCTATGAATGAATCATTATCTTTTACACTGAAGACGCTACGGCTGTCGGGATTGGCCGAAACGCTGGACATCCGTCTGCAGGAAGCGGGCGGAAATCACCTGACGCATGCCGAGTTCCTGGAGTTGATCCTGCAAGACGAGTTACTGGTTCGCAAAGAACGTCAGATCGCACGACGAGTTAAGTCGGCAGCCTTCCGCGAACTCAAGAGCCTCGAAGAGTTCGATTGGAGTTTTAATCCGGCGATCAAGAAAAGCGAAGTCTACGATCTGGCGACGGGACGTTTTATTGAACAGCATCGTGACGTGCTGTTCTGTGCTCCGCCGGGAACGGGGAAGAGTCACATTGTCCAGGGACTTGGATATCAACTGATCAAACAAGGTTACCACGTTCACTACCGGAGCATCTTCGATGTGGTCCGTGACCTGCTGCATGATGAAGCAATGGACGGACATGATCGTGTGATGTCCCGTTACCTGAAACCCGACTTGCTGATCATCGACGACTTCGGGATGAAGCAGCTCCCCAAACGCAGCGGCGAGTTCCTGTTCGAGATCGTGATGCGACGTTACGAGACCCGTTCAACGATCATGACGTCGAATCGTCCGCTGGAAGATTGGGGCAAGCTGTTGGGGGACGTTGCCACGGCCACGGCGATTCTGGATCGGTTTCTGCACCACGCGGAGATCTTCAGTTTCGGCGGCAAGTCGTACCGACTTGGCAACCGACGGTCTGATTCAAAACCAGCCACTGCCAAGAAAGCGCCCACCGGGTCAAGAAAAAGGAAAAAGAATTCAAAACCAGCCAAAGCGCCCACCGGGTCCAGCGCCGAAGAGAACTAAATAAACCCACTCAATCACCACCACTCACAAAAAGTGGCTGGTTTTGAAGCGCCCATTAGTGGCTGGTTTTATAGCGCCCCGTGACATCGTATTCTTTCTCGACTTCAATGACCCGACCTCCAAAGGCTTCTTTCTTGATCGTTTTCCGAACCGCCCGCGGAATTTCGTCCATGCCGACTCGCG
>CAMYNE010000182.1 GCA_947259675.1 uncultured Pirellulaceae bacterium | reverse complement strand
TGTTAACAATTTGCGCCTGCAAAAAACCCTCGACAAATGAATCGAGGGTGAACTAAACGTCAGCAATATTATATCGACTTAAAGTACTGTAAAACCGTCAAAGTTGACTGTTTGTCTGGGGAAGATTCCGTACAGTGATCGAGTAAAGAAGAGGTCGACTGCTTCCGCAAAACGCAGGATCGGTTTTTTGGGAATTAAGACGATGTCCGAATCCCGTAACCAAAGGTCGTCTGAAGGATGGGGACTTCTGCCGTAGAGTGCACCCGACAAATCCAAACGAGTGGCGACCAATTTCCAGTTCTGATCCCTGCGAAATACAATCGCCTGACGCACGTTTCCACCGGGAAAAAATCCCTCGGCAAGGGCCAACGACTGCATCACGGTGGTTGGACCGGTTAGTTCGTAACGACCGGGTATTCGAACCTCACCCACCACGAACACAAATCGTGGGGCTCTTTGCGTCAGAATCGGGGTGACTTGAATTCCTTGCACTTTTGCATGATAACGAGCGTTCACTTCTCGACGAATCTCGTCCAATGTAAGGCCAATCGCAGGAATGCTTCCGATTAACGGCAGCTGGATGGTACCGTCAGGAGAAACGAGTGCCTGTTGATTTTGACCACCTTGTCCTGCTCTTGCGTCCACTGCATCACGGAGGTCTTCCAGGGGCGTGTCCCCGCGCAGGACAGAAAGGACGATTGCGGGATTCTTTACATATGCCGAGTACTTTTCATTCAACTCGTTTTGTAAATCCTCAACCGTTTTGCCAAAAGCATTTACTTGCCCAATCAAATTCAATGAGATCGTTCCGTCCGACAAGATTGTAATGTTGGTCTGGTTCAGACTCGCGTCGATCGCTGACGAAATCTGAATGACATCGCCAACAAACATGCGATACGGCTCAACCGATTTCGCGCGGGTCAGCATGTAAACGAATTCCAATTGATCATTAATGCGAATTCGATACTCGCCAACATGCGGAGTGCGGTATGGGCCGATGTATTCTCCGTAAGCGAACGATTCCCAGGGAATGGGTCGTTGGTCTCTCCAAGCTGGCTCTCGACCATTCCGGCAGCAATTGCCATCCACACCTTCCAGCATTTTTGCGCCCTGGCAGATTTGGCAATTTCCACACCCGCCATTACCGCCACCATCGCAAGGCACCTGGTAGGCTGCCGGAACAACAAACCTGTCAACCACTGCTGCATGTCCGTCATCAAATGCGCGGCCAAGTTGGAATTCGCTCGGACCTTCAATCGCCACAAATTGTGGAAAGGCGGGCAAGATGGCGTCGTTCGCAGCAGCTCGATCGGATTGACTGACGGGTGCGGATACGACACCTTCGGTTGGTGTCAATACCTCGTGGTTACTCTGAACTGCGTTCCCGTCATTGGTGAAGCAAAACGCTGCTGCGGACAATGTCATCAATCCAGCCAGAATCGTTACGGTTCCAAATAATTTCATTGCTAAATTTGCCTCGTATCTATCTACGTCAGTATATGTCTAGTGTTTTTTGAACGCCGGAATGGATGGTTCCGTCAAAACCAACTTTTGATTTTCTTCATCAACTTTTGCGGCCCGGACTGGTCATCCTTTTCCACAGGTTGGACGGTATTCGGTTGACGCGACTTGGGAAGACGCGCCGTTGATTCGTGATATTCCAATGGCGCTCCTTCATTGAACTGCTCTGGCACTACCCACTGAATCGAATTTGGAACTGAAGCCGGAGTCGGCTGTTGAACGCTGATCTCATATTCCGTCCTGGCCATTTCAGCTAGATGAAGCTCGCCAAGTCGTTTATGGACGACCGCCAGATTTCCCCAGGCTTGAGGAGTTTGCTGGATGATCAGACTTTTCTTCAGCATCGATTTGGAGTCTGCCAACTGGCCGTTGCGAGCGAACAGCGCTCCTAGCTCATTTGCACTGCGGTAATTGTTTGCATCGCATGCCAAGGCGGCTCGATGGAACATAATCGCCTTGGCAATGTCCAGGCGATCTGGATTCGGATCACGTTTGGACATCACGGTATGCAGCTTCCCAAGACAGTAGAGGGCTTCGGCCGAGACTACGTTGAGACCGCCGGCGATCGCAAACTGTTTTTCGGCATAGGTAAAGTATCGCTGAATTGCGTTGACAGGTGTCAACGTGCGAGCTTCTTCGATACTGATAATACGACTGCTATGCGTCTCCACCACTCCAACTAAATTGAGACCAATTTGCGAGTCTCTGCCGCCCGCATAAAAGTCCTCTGCCTCTCGAATCGCGATAACTGCGTTGTTGAGTGCTCCGGAGTAATAGTTGTCAGCACTTTGCGAATCAATGGCTTGCGCGATCAGACTCAATGCATGAAAAAATTCCTGCCGGGCGGAAAATGAAGCGGCTCGACGCGACAAAGATTTGCCGTATTCGATATGATGAACTGCCTTGTGAGCCACCGCTTCCGCAATCGCAAAACGAGTCGGAGGAATGGATGTTTTCACATAGGGGGTTCTTGAAGCAACACGAAAAACAGGGAGCTGTGTTGGAAGAACAGCCTCTTCAAGTTGAGCTTCAGTCTCTTCCGCTCGAGAAGAAGATGAGTCCGCTGGATTGATTTGAAAGTCATTGTCGAAGTCGACTTCCAGGTTGCTCGTGTCGTCAACAAGTCCGTCGACCGGTTGATGCGACTGCAAAATTGATATTTGGTCGTCGAGATCCTGTTCCTGAAAGCCTGATTCTTCTAATCGTCCTTGTCCTTCATCCGGAAGGAACGATGAGTCGTCAAAGGATTGAGCAGTGGCATTGTCTTTCACCGGTTGTTGGCTCAGCTCAATGCAGTCTGCGGTCGTTGTCTCCGACCCGCTTTCATCGACTTGTTCAAATATCACGGTGGCGATATCGGAGTCTAAATTGGAGTCCAAGTCCAATTCCGTCGTGCGTTGAAGTCTTTGTGCAACGATTGTTGACGAGTCAACTTGAATCGTTGCGTCGTTTTCGCCATTCAGGCCATAAATGATCCCAGCTAACAGAATGACTGCTCCAGCGAAAATCAGAAGTTTACTACGTGTCCACAGCATGGCTTTCCCCAGTTATTCCCGTCATGGTCGACACCGTTTGCGTTTGATCGACTGACCATCAATCCGCCTTTTCTGATCCGCTCAATCATGCCTCAACGCACGATGATACGGACTTCAATGGTGCCCGCAGTTGTATCGTCTACTCGGGATTCTGATCCGCAGATTGTCGTAGCAAATGTTCCGATTTATTTAATTGGCAACCGTCCTGATCACTACAACCGGACCAAAAGGATTCCGATTTTCCGAACCGGATTTGCCAAGCCAAACTTGTTGGCTAATCGGTAAACTTGACCAAAACACTACTGTCGAAGCATTGGAATGATTCTTCCGCAGTCGCAGAGCTTTGATAACGAGCGATCAGCGCTATACCAATCTTCTGACGCGACAATCGTGTGCAGTCACCAACAGATGGTCTTCAATGGACACTCCGCATTCCACATTTCACATTCCACCTTTGAAAAAAAGCCCCGATTTCTCGGGGCTTTGATGTGTTTGAAATTGGCAGTGGGCAAATCAGTTTTGAGTTGCCGCGACCACAGGTTCTGCGACTTCCTCAGAGGCGATTTCTTCGCCTTCAGATTCCGCTTCAATGGCTTCAACTTCGGAATCGTCTTTCAAACTCTCACGAGCGATCAAGCGATCCAATCGACAACTCAGTCCTGCCACCACGCCATCACGAGCAGCTCCGGCAAACATCCCGATATCGGAAGCAACGGAAAACGGGCCCTCGTAACCAGCGTCTAGCAAGTAATTGATCATTTTTTGGGAAACCGAATCAGTACCGTCTCCAGGCATTACACGATCCGATATTTTGATCGCAGCTGGATTCCCTTCATCTGACAAATCGGCCATTCGGAACTCGGTAATTAGCTTGGGATCAATTTCGGCAAGCTGATCCATCGCACCTCCGCCAACGATCCATTCCCATGAATTGAGGCAAAGCCCAACGTTTTTATGGCCAACTGTTTTTACGAGCGTCAGCAGTTCTTCAGCCGATTGGATGAATTTATATTCGCCCTTCGCGGATTGAGCCTTCGCGGCCTGAAGAGCCAAGCCAATTCGGATGTTGTGTTTTTCGAATTTTTCCGCCAATTCGAAAAGACGCGAGCGGTGCTTTTCGAAGTTTTCTTGAAATGCGAATAAATCGCTGGTCGGCCGTATCATGACGTAACATCGGACAGCACCCAAGGTTTCAGCGAGATCGACGATTGTGTTGAGTTTGGGCTCGAATCCGGCAAAATCAGCATCCGAAACACTCAAGTCGATCGGCAATTCAAACGTTCCCACATCAATATTTGCACTTTGCAAAAATTGGCAGGCAAATTCCTTTCCCAGCGTGTCGTGTCGACCAACCAAGTCATCCATGTCGACTTCCACGCCGTTGAACTTGTGAGTCAGGGCCAATTCGATCAGTTCGTTTTGACGTCCGGAAACACCAAGTCCTTGACTATTTAATATTTTGTACACCAAGCAGTTCTCCTCTATTAGATAATGACTCAACCAGTCCCGTTGGAGCGGATGGCCATTGGCATGAGTTATCAGCAGAATATCGAGCGCGAAAGGGCCGCCATCGATGAGGGAAAGATTATGTCACAATTCTCCCATTTCTCCAAGGGGCAACTTTTGGCAGATCACGGTAAAACCTCGACAAAAACCGAGTTAAAACAGATCATCGACTAAAGTCAAAGAATTCATAATGTGAGGATTTTGCCCAAACGTTATTTTCGATCGCCCCACGATTAATCTTAGAAGGGAGGCTGGCGGAGTCCAGCTTGGACATGGCCTTGATCGGTTTCGGGCGAACACACATGAATCGGAAACGAGATTTCGTCGACAATACGCTTGCAGATAATTCTCCAGATAGTATAGATAGACCAAGGTCGAGCTGCGGATTCTCGATCGGGATCGAGTCGAGTGACGAGCGAAATCCCGACAAAAACGGCTATTGCCGAGGGGAAAAAGCAATTCGGCAAAAATAGTCTTTCCAAGACGACAAGTTGGCGAATAATTAACAATGAGACGAAGGTCGAGCTAAGCCTTTTCAATCGGTTGAGCGAGTTACATAACTGCCGACTGAAAACTGGCGACTGCCGACTGAGAAAAAGGTTACTGTCGACTGCAAGCTGTCGGAAGTCACATCGAGGCTGGTAACTTGGGCGTGCGTCCAAACTGCCTCCTGCCGACTGCCAACGGAAAAGGGGGCGAATTGGATTCGACCGGATAGGTAGAAGCGCTGGTGGCGTGTCGTGGTTGGTCAGTGGGCCACGTAAAAAGCTGACTAAAAACTTTAATTGCAGAAGATAACTCTTTCGCATTGGCTGCGTAGAAATACTAAGCCCCGGCTGATAGGTTTCGCTGGAGAGCCTTGAAAGCTGGTCACCAATTCCAGCTCGCATCGAGTCATGTCGGGCACGTTCGATGTTAACTCAAGTTCCTGGCTAGATTAATTTTCAGGGTGTCTCTGCCCGGTAGATTGATCGAAATTAAAATCAGTGACTACACACGTAGAGGCCATCGTGGAAATATCGCGGGACGCGGGTTCGATCCCCGCCGCCTCCACTTTTAGGCCAA
>CAMYNE010000181.1 GCA_947259675.1 uncultured Pirellulaceae bacterium | reverse complement strand
GATTAAGGTCAGATTCGAAGTGTTGAAAACACGTATCTTAAACGGGATACTCCCGGCAATGTCTCGGAAAAAATCGAATCTGCGATAGCGAAATGCCAGTAATATCTCCAGCGTTGATTTAAACGCTGGTTGAACCGAACAGCTTGGCGGAGGTAAGAATCCATCCTTAATACCCAAATATCCGTTAATCTGATTTTTTCTGACATCCTCAATTGGCGTTTTTCTGGGCCATGTTGTCAAAAACCACAATGGCTGGCAGAGCATTTGCACCGTTGTTTGAACGTCAGCAAGAACGAACGAAAATCGCTTGGAAAACCCCTGTTCTTCGTTGGTTTACCCAAGTTTTCTAGCCAACCCTGCGTTTCGAAATCTCACACTCGATGCTTGAACACTCTAAGTGAGCTATTTCGCACGTTCTGCTGACTTTTTTCGTGAACAGTTCAATTCATTGCCGGAAACGACACCCAAGACTGGATTGCCAAATTGAATACCGGTAGATACCATATTGATATCCAGTCTCAATAACCTATAAACGTGCGACATGACCGAGGAAACGAAGCAAATCCCGATTCAGCGTCTCCCTAAAGGAAAAAAAGGAAAAGTCACTGCGTTGGTGGGTGACGCGGATGAGGTGGCCCGTTTGACAGCACTGGGGATTCGCAAAGGTGTCGAAGTTTGCAGCCTTCAAAAGGGCTGTCCCTGTATTATTCAATTCGGTTGCTCACGAATGTGTTTAAGAACGGCTGGGCAACTGCAGGTCATGGTCTCGCCGGTGTAATTAGCGGTCTGTCCGATTTTTCTCCGGCCCGTGGCAGGTGGTAAATCGATTTCCGAGTTTTTCAGCATCGTCAATTGAAAAGAAGCTCGCGGGCCGATGGATGGCAAGGTTTCACGCATATGACAGATCTGCCACTGAAAACTCTTTCGGCAAGTTCTTTGATCGACAAGAAACCTATCACGGTTGCCTTGCTGGGCAATCCTAACACGGGCAAGTCCACAATTTTCAATGCGCTTTCTGGCATTCACCAGAAAACGGGAAACTACGCCGGCGTTACGGTTGAAAAGCGAACGGGAAGTTTTCGGTTCGCCGGCAAATCTTTTCAGCTAATTGACTTGCCGGGAACCTACAGCCTTGCCCCGAATAGTCCCGACGAAATGCTTTCCGTCAATGTGCTCCTTGGCCGCCAAAAGGAACAAGTCGCCCCAGACGTCATTGTCTGCGTGGTCGACGCTTCGAATCTGGAGCGTAATCTGTTTCTGACTAGCCAGATTCTCGAGCTACATCAGGCCACCGTGATTGCTTTGAATATGACTGATGTCGCAGAACAAAACGGAATTACGATTGACGTTGATCAGCTGTCAAAATTGTTTGGCGTCCCCATTGTACCGGTTCAGGCTCACCGCCGCTTCGGTCTTGAGCAACTGAAACAGGAAATTGCGAATGCGACCAACCGTCCACCCGCGCAGCTTCACGATCCGTTCGTAGACGAAATCAAGCAAAGGATCGAACGACTGGAGCGCGCGTGCCCAAGTGATTGCAATTTGCGACGATTTGTTTTGACCCGCATGTTGTTCGATACCGACGGTTACATGATCGCTCAAATGCAGGATCAAGTAGACGAAAGTTTGCTCGACGCACTTCGAGCCGAACAACAGCAGATGAAGTCGGCGGGAACATTTGCCGAAAGCGAATCCAACGCCCGCTACAACTGGATTCAAAAACATTTATTGGGAATTGTAGAAGCTGGCGAGCCTGCCAAGTCTTCATTTGTTGATCGCGTCGATCGTTTGTTGACGCATCCCGTAATCGGGCTTGTCCTTGCGGCGGTCGTGATGATTCTGCTGTTTCAAGTCGTGTTTTGGGCCGCCGAACCCGCATCGGCCGCGATCGACTGGTTGACCGGACTGGCGTCAGGCACAATCGATAAACTGTTTGTCAACTTGACGGGCAGCGCCGACGGCGCTTTCCACTCGCTTCTTGTCAATGGACTGATCGCGGGAGTTGGTGGCGTGCTCGTTTTTCTTCCCCAGATAATGTTGCTTTTCCTGATTCTTGCCGTTCTAGAAGACACAGGTTACCTGTCGCGACTTGCCTTTCTGACTGACAAATACCTCTCGAGAATTGGGCTAAGTGGAATCACGCTGATCCCGTTGTTATCGTCGTTTGCGTGTGCGATACCCGGGATTATGGCAACTCGCGTGATCAAGAATGACCGTGAGCGGCTGATCACAATCCTGATTGCCCCTTTGATGAGTTGTAGCGCCCGATTGCCAGTTTACACGTTGTTGATCGCGGCGTTCGTTCCGGCAACCGCGCTGTATGGGTTCGGTCTCCAGGGGTTGACCATGTTCGCGATGTACCTGATTGGAATCGTGGTGGCCATCGCGGTGGCGTGGATCTTGAAAAAGACGATGTTGAAAACCGGCGCGACTTCGTTCGTGATGGAATTGCCCGGCTACAAGGTTCCTTCGCTGCGAAGCATCTGGTTGAAGGTTTACGAAGGTGGCGCCGCGTTTGTCAAAGGCGCGGGAACGATTATTGTTGCCGCGACGATTATTGTTTGGGCCGCCGCATATTTCCCTCGCGATGTCGAAAGACTTCCCAGCGGATTGATGGATCGAAAAATCGAGTTGACGAAGGAACTTGAAAAAGTGAAGGAAGAGTCTCTCGAATCAGCACCATTGAACGAAGAACTGCTTGCCGTCTCCAACCAGATCGACGCGAGTTATTTGCGAAACAGCTATTTGGGAAGGGCAGGGAAGTTGATCGAGCCAGCAGTTAAGCCGCTTGGTTGGGACTGGCGAATTGGAAGTGCCGCGATCGCTTCTTTTCCGGCTCGAGAAGTCGTCGTCTCTACGATGGGTGTCCTGTTTGGACTGGGCGAAGACGTCGATGAAGGATCCGTGTCCCTGAAGACGTCTCTGACCAACGCGACATGGGATGGCACGGACCGAAAACTGCTTAATTTGCCGGTAGCGCTATCGATCATGGTGTTCTTTGCACTGTGCGCTCAGTGTTCATCGACGTTGGCCGTGATCAAACGCGAAACCAATTCATGGTTTTGGCCCGTGTTCACGTTTGCCTACATGACTATACTTGCCTACATCGCGGCGTTTTTAACTTTCCAAATCTCCAGTTTGTTGACGGGATAGCAGATGGAATTTGATTGGCAATCTATTACCGCATTTTTATTGGTTGGTTGGGCGTTTTTCCAAATGATCCGGACGATGGTGCCATCGTCAAAGACGCCGAGCAGTTCATGTGGATCTTGTTCTGGCTGCGCAAAAAGCAGCGTCAAGCTTTACGAATTGAACCCTCCTCGGCGAAATTAAAGAAACAGCAGCCGCGGCACTCCGGCCAAATTAGCTCGGCAGCTTCCTGCAAGACAATCAGCGCGCTCCGTGCTAAGTAACACTATCCGTCGGGATCGTCCAGCAATCGCTGTAGACGTTCACCGAGTTCTCTTGAAAAACGGCTCGGCCAAGTCGCGTCAACTAAACCAATCCCGATCATGTCGCGCAAATGAGCGCGATCTTTGTCACGATACGAAGTTAACTTCATACGGATTAACGACTCAAGATCGACGATCGGAAACTGACCTGCATGATCTGAATCGGAAACATCGGGGGTCAGTGCGAGATAATGGTCGTGCACTTTTTCGTCTGCAAATAGAATGTGGATCGCGTCACGGATTTTGGCATCCGGTCCGTCCAGAAAAAATTCGCCATTCATCGACGAGCCATAAACAACTCCGGCTGATTCGAGCGCCACTTTGACTCGTTCAAAATCTTCACGGCGAATCAGGATATCCACATCCTGTGTATTTCGAACCGCGGCTTCATCGATTCGGGAAACCCAAGCTGCGACGGCATTCCCGTCAGCGACCGCAAAAGGAATTCCAGCTTTTTGTAAGGCCGAATTGGCTCGCAATAATCGCTCACGTACTTTTTCCACAGCACGCACCATCCGATCCAGGGAAACAGGCGGCAAAGCCGACGGGTCGATGCTGTGATCGGGAGTTGAACTCATTCCTCAATTGTAGCAACTCGGTTTCTCCAAGTCTCGAAGTACCGCTTGCCTATTTTTTGACCGAACATGTTAACTTAGAATTCGTATTTGACCGTTTTTCTCCGCGGAAACTGTGTCTGGATCCAATTTATCGCGGGACGCCAACGTTGGCGGATCTCGAACAAAAATTCACCGTAACGTCGGCCACAAGTTTCTAGTTTTCGTTTCGCCACTACCCTATAATCCGTCTCGAAGGCGGCGACGACAATTAGTCGTTATAGGTCAAGTAATAAATACATCCTTATTGTCATAGGTTTACGAAATGGCGAAGAAGAAAAAGAAAACCGTGAAGAAAAAAGCTCCAGCTCGAGCAGCCAAAAAGAAGAAAAAGGCGGCAGCAAAAAAGGCTCCAGCAAAAAAGGCCGCTAAGAAAAAGGCCCCGGCAAAGAAACCCAGCTCGGGAAGTAAAAGCGTCGATAGCATTTTGAAAAAATACGAAAAAGAGCGAGCCGCTCAACAGTCTCAACTTGCGGCATTGCAAAAGAAGATTGAAGACTTGGAAGCGAAGTCTCGCGCTTTTCAAGAGCAAATCGCCAGTTTGACGGACAAGGAAAATGCCACGAAGGACGCCATCGCGCAGCTTGACTCTCGACGCGACGACGAAATCAGCGGGATGTTGTCGAAACTGGGCGTTCAACTTGGAGGCGGTGCCGTCCCTGAGGCCGCGCCCCCGCCCGCCGAGTCGCATCAAGAGGAAAAATCAAACGACAATGAAACTTCAGATATCGACTCGGACTCAAACGAAGATGAAGAAGGTGATTCGGAATCGGAATCCGACGGCGATTCGGAAGAAAACGCCGCAAGTTAATTCTCGTATTCGCTCGGTCATTCGGCATCTTCGGATTCAACATAATCGAAATGTGAATCCGGATTAAACCACACCGGCCGCGAATGGCGACTGGCGTTCGCTCGCATTTCTGCTTCGGCATATTTTTCCTTGCTTTCGCGAACGGTAACAGCGGCGGCGAGAAAATACTCGGTCACCTCCTTCATTTCGATTTCAGATACCCGGTCAAATGCGTAGAGCGCCTTGCCGTCTTCCACGGTCCGTTTGAGATCGGCGCCGGTGAAATGTTCAGTTGACTCAATGATTCGTTCAATATTTGCTTCATTTAAGGGGGCAGCAGTATTGCCGATGTGTTGCGCCAAGATACCCGTGCGGGCCATCTGGTCCGGGAGCCGCATTTCCAACCACAACTCAATCCGGCCCGAGCGAACCAACGCAGGAGGTAGATTCCCAACGTCCATCGCAGTCATCATCACGCAAACCCGACCAGCGCTTTCACTCTCCAGACCGTCCAACATCGTCAGTAAGTACCGGTACAAGCCGTGTTCCTGACCGCTCTCGAAAATCACGTCACTATCGTCAATGAAAATAACCGCTGGTGCATTGTCTTTTGCCGCCTGAAAGACCTGGTGAATCATTTAGTAAAAGTCCCGCGTGCCGGAAATAAATGTGCCATCCACAAGAAAGAACTTACCACGGAGTCGACGAGCCAGCGCGCGGCCAACGGTTGTCTTGCCTGTCCCCGGAGGCCCAACCAGCAACACCCCTCGTTTTGGCTTCAGGTTTAG
>CAMYNE010000180.1 GCA_947259675.1 uncultured Pirellulaceae bacterium | reverse complement strand
CCATCGAGTTTGACCAAACCCGAATTTGGTTTGGTGATGCCCGCAATCACATGCAACAGAGTGGATTTCCCGCAGCCGCTCGGCCCAATCAAAGCAACTTGTTCGGCAGCGTCGATATGCAGCGAAGGCACATCCAGAATTTCGACCCTTTCCCCGTTTGGTTGAGCGTAGCTTTTCTTGATGTTTTCGAGGGTCAGCATCGGATGTGCGTTTCCGGGCGTGAATTTCAAAGGAATAAGGTAATCAACAATCGTCTCGGGAAAAAGGCACAACCAGGACGTCTCGTTGTTACGATTCGTTTCCGAACTCGGTTCGGCGATTAAGGAGAATACCGCTCAAATCGAAATCCTCGCATGGCTCCGAACCATTTCTGGACGTGTCTGAATCGGGATCTGGGTCATTTGTTGCGGCTTCGCATCTCTCGATCGATTTGCCGTTTAACATCCGCTTTTTTCTTCGATTCTCGTTTGTCATACAGCTTTTTGCCGCGGCCAACACCCACAATCAATTTGACCAGTCCCCGCGCATTAAAGTAAATCCGGAGAGGAACGAGCGTTAACCCTCCTTCGATGGCCTTTCCAGCCAACTTGTCGAACTGTTTGCGATGAACCAGCAGTTTTCTAGGTCGGACAGGATCGTGGTTCCAAATGCTGGCCTGCGTGTATTCAGAGATATTGGCGCCGATCAACCAGAGCGCACCGTCCCGTACCCGAACGTAGGCTTCGTCGAGCGAGATTTTGCCCTCACGTAGGCTTTTGACCTCGCTTCCGATCAAAACGATGCCACATTCGATTAGATCCAGGATCTCGTATTTATGCCGGGCTTTTCGATTTTCGGAGATGTTTTTGCTTTGCCCCGAATCGGCAGGTTTCTTAGCCCGTTTCTGTTTTGAGTTTTTGTTTTTGGCGGCCATGGAGGTTTTTAGCGCTAAAATGCTGCTCACCGCTGGGAGATAACGGCGGCTGAAAACGGTTACGAACAAAAACTATAGCAAAACGTGAACAGCAAAACATGATTAACGGATTGTGAGTTCGGATTTCGACTGGTTGTCGAATTGTGAACGGCCTAAAATTAGGCTGCTTCGTTTTTGATCTTTAATAATTTGAAAGTGGTCGGCAGTGACGCAATTGCCAATTGTTAATGCAAATATATCCGAACAAACCTCGTCTGGGGGTTGCGGAGGCGGCGGAAGTTGCGGATCTACTGGAGTCATTCCAGTTGAGCAATCGGTTGCAATCGGGCGGCTGCCCAAATGGCTGAAACGGAATATTCCCAAAGGCAACTTCGTCAATAAAACTGCGAATCTTTTGGATGAGCTGCGTTTGGAAACCGTCTGTGACAACGCTCGCTGTCCAAACCGGATGGAATGTTACTCTCAGCAAACTGCGACTTTCATGATTCTGGGCAATGTCTGTACGCGACCCTGCAGTTTTTGTGCAGTCAACCGTGGTAAGCCGGATGAACTGGAATCCGATGAGCCGGAACGCGTCGCCGAGGCGGCTTTTCGGTTAGGGCTCAAGCATGTCGTGATCACATCGGTCACGCGAGATGATTTGCCAGACGGTGGAGGCGACCATTTTTATCAATGCGTCAAGGCCGTTCGCGAAAAAACAGGTGCTTCAGTGGAAGTGCTGACACCCGACTTCATCCACAATCCCGCCGGGCTGGAACGCGTCGTTGAATCAAAACCCGATGTCTTTAATCACAATACCGAAACGGTTCCGCGACTGTATCGACGTGTTCGAGGGCCAAAATCTGATTATCGCTGGACGCTTGAACTGCTTCATCGAGTCAAAGAAATAAATCCGGCGATCAAGACGAAGAGCGGTTTAATGTTGGGGCTCGGGGAAACGCACGAAGAACTGTTCGAAGTGCTTGCGGATCTGCTCGATGTTCATTGTGATTTTTTAACGCTCGGCCATATGGCCGAGAGCTTTTAGATACTGGAGTTGTTCGATTTGGTAGCGAACAAGAGTTCGATGAGTGACAACAAAAACAAACTTGAGATTACCGTCAATGGCGAGCCGCTCGTCGTTGACGAGGGAACTACGGTCACACAATTGCTGGCCAGAATGCAAATGAATCGTCGCGGTATCGCAGTTGAGATTAATCAACAACTCGAACCGCGAGAAAATCACGATCATAGAATTGTGGAACATGGCGATTGGTTTGAGATCGTGACCCTGGTGGGAGGCGGATAAACTTCATGGACAACGTTTTAGTTTCTTGTGAACAAGCCGATGAGTTCAAGGTCGGTAATCACGTACTTCACAGTCGACTCATCCTCGGCACCGGAAAGTACGACTCCTTTGAAGAGATGCGACAAGCGATTGAGGCCTCGGGGACGGCTTGCGTAACGATTGCGGTACGACGAGAAAGGCTCCACGATAGCTCGGGGCGTAACATTTTGGACTATCTTGATGCTGACAATCTCTTGCTGTTGCCAAATACGGCGGGTTGCTATGACGCCGAAACTGCAGTCCGCTGTGCCAGGATGGGCCGCGAGATATTGAGAGGGCTGGAAAACCCGGGGGCGAACTGGGTCAAACTGGAGGTCCTGGGCGATAGTCGTACGCTGCTTCCGGATCCCATCGAAACGGTGAAGGCCACGGAGTTGCTAGTCAATGACGGATTTCAGGTGCTCTGTTATACAAGCGATGATCCGATTATCGCTCGGCGACTCAAGAACGCGGGTGCGACCGCCGTGATGCCTGCCGGTAGCCCAATTGGCTCTGGTTTGGGGATTCTCAATCAGAATAGCCTGCAAATTATTTTGGAAGACCTGAAAAACGACGATCCCGACTATCCAGTAATCGTCGATGCAGGAGTTGGCACGGCCAGCGATGTGGCGATTGCCATGGAGCTTGGATTTGATGGTGTCCTGTTAAACACTGCGGTGGCCCGGGCAAAAAACCCGATCAAAATGGCAGAGGCGATGAAGTTGGGGGTTGAAGCCGGTAGACTAGCCCGTTTAGGTGGCAGGATAAACAAAGCGAAATACGCCTCAGCGAGCTCCCCTGATGTGGGGGTGATAACCAGTCGAGACCCCAAATAGCTGGGGTTTTTGCAGGCATAAGACCCCGTCCTTGCCCATTTGACGTTACTTTGGCCTAAAAAACTTGACTGGTCTTTTAGTGGTAGTTACTCTAGAAGCAGGAAGAATTGCCCCTCAGCATCTCCCCGCGTCTCATCTTGCGGATTGCTGGTTCATTCCCCGTGAACAATTATTGGCAACTTGATTATAGGAATGGTGTGATCTCATGACAGACTTATGGAAGACGATAAGGCTCGGTTTGTACGTCTTTGCTTTACCCTTAGTCGCGACAGCGGCTGCCTCAGCTCATCAATGGATGAACGATTCCAGCCCGGTTACGGTCCCCGAGGCTCCCATCGCGACAACGGTTTCGGACGGTTCAGCAATTATCACGTTGCGGGACCATTCGATTACACTCGATACCGACGGGATGGTTAAAGGTCGTTTAGTTTCCTTTGATACCAAGTCACATGAAGCGATTGGGCTTGGTGGCTTAAAGGTCTATTTCGCTCGTAACGGCGAAATTGCCAAAAAAGTGGTCAGTGAGAGCGATGGTTCCTTCGTCGTTGAGGGGCTTGAAGAAAAAGCTTATTCGTTCATCGTGGCGGGAGAATCTGGTTTTGCTGCTTATGGCGTCAATGTCATTTCGGGTGATTCCGAACCAACCGTGATGGAAGTTGCGGCAGTGTCGCCAAAGTTCACGGCAGTCAAAGAAATTCTAGAGAATCGTGTTCCGGCAAAGATCGCGAAAGAAATCGCGGATCTCGCCAAAAATAATGAAGAGTCGGCTCCAATCGAAGTTGCCGGTTCGAACCGAGTTATTTTGCAAGATGGACTGCTCGTCGGTTCTGTCGTACCGATTTGGGGAAAACATCAGAGCGTCGATGGCACTTATGTTCACATCGTACAGGATGATAAACAAGTTACTTCCGCCCGTGTTGATAAGGACGGCAACTTCAAGTTTGAAGATATGGAACCAGGCATTTATGACTTTGTAGCTGCGGGGCCAACTGGATTTGCGGCAGTTGGTTTTGAAGCAGTTGAAGACGCCGCAACGGAAGTCAACGTTTCTATTCCTGATGATTCTTCGGATGTCGTGTCAACGGACAACGCTGAATCCACTCCTCAGGTTTTCGCGGTTTCCGTTCCGAAGACTGCCTACACTCCATCGGCAATACTCAATGTTGCCTTGACGTCGCCTGAAGACAGTGCGGTCGTCGGAAACGCGGTTGGTTTCGCTAATGCTGCTTCCAATGGCTTCCCAAATGGATACACGGCAGAACCGATTGAGTATGTCGGCCAAGAAGTCGGCAATGCTTGTGCCGCTGGCGCGGCGTGTGGTGGAACAGGAGATTTTAGCGGGTACTCCAGCTGCTGTGGCGGTGGAGGTGGAGGCGGAGGCGGGTTCGGAGGCGGGGGCTTTGGACGCCTTGCCGCGATCGCTGCAATTGGTGCGGCAATCGCCATCCCACTTGCAACTTCCGGCGACGGCTCGGGTGAGCCACCTGACATGTCACCTTTCCTGCCATAACAGACAATTAAACTAGTTCATTGTTGGGCGCTGCCGGAACTCTGGCAGCGTCTTTTTTTGTATTTTGAATTTGCGACTCGCTTATCTCTACTTGGTGTATCGTCGCAAAAACTCGATTGTTTGAAAAAACAAAGTGTACTCTGGCCGAAAATGACCGAAAGCGAGTGAAGATCCACCAGCATCACCATTGCTCGACGCCTCCCTCCACATGTGAGAAATGCGTGTTAGTTGCTTCTGATTCAGGCGACACGTCTCAAGCTGCTGATCGGGACGTAGAACTTGGTGTACTTCTGCCCATCGTCGTAGAGCGTGCCGTTTCTATCGTTAACCAGAACGGTGGCTCGTTTCGTGATGCGGTTGACAAATCCGCTGATGGTTTCACCGCGCATTCGAAAGGTCACTCGATCGCCAGTCCGAATTTGAAACTTGGTTTGCGCTACGTCTCGAGGCGTTAACAACTGGTGGTTCGATTCTGTATGGGCAAAGAATCGGCTGGAAATGCTCTTAAATCGTCGATTCGCGCAATTCGAATCATCCCATAACAACATCTCGGCAAGATGAATCATCTCGTGTTCCATGATTCGTTGTAAAGCCTCGAGGCGATTTGCGCAATCCACTCCACCAACCTTGATGGCTTCGAAGTTTTGAAACGACTGGAACAATGGCGTCGTTGCGATCGCAATTTCGAATTCCGACCGTTTGTTTTTTTTCTTCGTCATGGTTGTCATTCCACCAGAGCTTGTCATTCTTTTTGAAAGACGAAACCTCAAGGGTCCCGACCGCGCTTCGCATGTATGTCCCAGCTTTCCGTTAAAGAACAGTTCGTCGGTGATGTGAAACAGGAGACCGAGATCCTGGCTGGCGATTTGTTGGAAGTTTGCCGTCACGATTGAATCCGAATTCATCAGCATGAATTTGAATACCGCTCGTTGCCGAGCTTGGAGATCCGCACGGGTAAGTTTCCCTTGAGTGATGATTTCTCGAAATAAGATGTTGTTCATATCGTTGAAATGATGTTGTTCGGATGCACAAATTCATTCTCGAAAATTATCGCTTTAATGCCAATCCACAATTGGAAACATAGGGCAAATGCGAATTCTCGGGCGAATGGCTTATCTTGGTGGTTCTGGCGATTTGGAACTGGTTAGCTAGCAACCGAGCGAGATTTTTGTTGGCTAATTCATTAGCCAAATTGATTTTCATTTCAGGTTTCAAACGGTTAACACGATCTAAATGCAAGCACAATATTTTGTGTTGACAGGATCGCCAACGCCGATATATTGGGCTCCCGCCTCTATTGAACGTTATTTTAGTTCTGTCAAAAAATCGTATTCGGGACGTTTTGTCTAAGAGAAATGGTGATTTGACGGCCTAAGTAACATTCGGCGTCGAACGAGGGATTCGCTCGGCGGAGGCATGGAGATTCGAGAAAGTAGCGACTGGATGGAGTTCCAGCCAACGTCAACAATCTGCCAGCAACTCAGCAGGACGCGGTGTCTTTTGTTGCTGTTGCGGATTCCAGTGACCGCACGAGTCAGTGACGTGAATACGCTACCTCGAAGCTGCGGAGTCCAATGATGCTCGAGAACGCTGTTGGATGCGCAATTAGGTGATTAATAGATATGAGCGTGAAGACTCGGCTCGCGCGACAAGCAAGGAGTACGAAGGAATGTTAGAAGCGACCAAGAAGGACATGAATGTTCGAAAACGTGACGGTCGAGTTTTATCTTTCGATCGCGGGCTCATTCTCGAGGCAATCCAAAAGGCGTTCTGTGCTCAACAGGGTGCAGAGCGAACTGCGGATCTGGGAACCGAGCTGCTTGAGAAAATTGATGCGATGACGGACTCGGTCGTGAGCCGGGTCTTTGATCAATCGTTTTCCGATGGCGGTGTTGCCGTCGAACATATTCAGGATGTGGTTGAACAAGAGTTAATGCGGAGCGAATTTTTTGAAGTCGCTCGTCGCTATATTCTCTATCGAGCCGAGCATGCGAAGATCCGTCAGCTTCGCGCCGAGGAAACGATGGACAGCGGTTCGCCGTTCCCGTCGATGATGGTTGACCGAGACGGTCAACTTGAGAATCTCGATTTTACAAGGTTGTGGGGGCAAGTCGAAAACGCCTGCGAGGGCGTGCAGGAAGAATGCTCCTCGGAAGCGCTAATCACGGAAGTTCGAAAACAGTTTTACAACGGTATCACGCCCAAAGAGATCAGCCGTTCGATGGTTTTGGCCGCCCGGGCTCGCATCGAGAATGATCCCAGCTATGACACGGTCGCGGGCCGATTGGTCCTCAACATCATTTATCGTGAATCGCTCGGCAAATCGACTGCGGACGAGGATTTGAACGAACGGTATCGCGAGCGCTTCAGCGATTTCGTAAAAACTGGGATCCAAGCGAACCGAATTTCGCAAGAGCTCCTCAGTTTTGATTTGGATCGACTTGCGGACGCGATTGAACCGGAGCGAGACGCCTTGTTCCCTTATCTTGGTCTGCAAACGATCTATGATCGCTATTTGCTTCATATCAACGGACGTCGAATCGAGGCCCCGCAGTATTTCTGGATGCGAGTCTCCATGGGTTTGGCGATTCAGGAAGGCGATCAAAAGAACGATCGGGCGATCGAATTCTATAACATCCTTTCTGCGTTCCGATTCACTTCGGCGACGCCGACCCTGTTCAACGCGGGAACTCTGCATCCGCAGTTGAGTTCCTGTTACCTCAGTACCGTCTCCGATGATCTGGATCATATCTTCAAGTCGATCGCAGACAACGCCAAGCTGTCGAAATGGGCCGGCGGTCTTGGCAACGATTGGACCAACATCCGGGCAACCAATTCCCATATCAAAGGCACCAATGGACAAAGCCAGGGAGTGATTCCCTTTTTGAAGGTGGTCAGCGATACGGCGGTTGCCGTCAATCAGGGCGGGAAACGTAAGGGTGCCGTTTGTTCCTATCTGGAGACCTGGCATCTGGACATTGAAGAGTTTCTCGACCTTCGCAAGAACACCGGTGA
>CAMYNE010000179.1 GCA_947259675.1 uncultured Pirellulaceae bacterium | reverse complement strand
ATTGCAAGCAATTGCCCAAAAGATGAACGCCGATTCGATCTCTGCTTGCTCGACTTCAAAATGCCGGGGATGGACGGAATCGAACTCCTGAAAGAAATCCGCTCAAGAAATCCGGATCTGCGGGCCATCATGATCTCCGCCTATGTAGGCGAAGACGGTATCAAACGCGCACTTGCGGCAGGTACGTGGAAAGTGCTGCGGAAACCAGTTGAGATCAATACTCTATTGGAAATGATCGACGAAGCTGTGGCGAATTAGCCAACATGGGCGCGCCCACCGTGCGATTTGGCGCTACAGGTCTACCAGCACTGAATTGGTTTTGCCAATGTGTCTATTCAATACCAATAAACACCGTTGAATTTAGTGATAGCACTTTATTTACCGGTTTCTGGCATGCCGATTGCAATTCGATTAGCGTCAACAGTCATTAAGTCAGGACGACCAAATGTCAAAAGTCACCGCAACTCCAATAGTTCCGATTACATCCCTGTCAATTGGAAATAGTGCTTCACATGTAGCATATGAAATCGAATATCGGGCAACCAGGCTACTTGAATCTCACCCTAATTTTCAGGGGCGAAGTCAATGGATTCATTGTCGCTATTCGAACGGCCAATTGTACGTAAATGGAAAGCTCCCTTCGTTTTACTTGAAGCAAATTGCTCAGGAAGTTCTTCGCGAGCTTGAGGGAGTTGACCAAATTGAAAATCGAATCGTGGTTGCCAGCCCGGTCGGTGAAATTCGGTGTTCCGGAAACAGCTTCGCGGCTAATCAGCCACAAATTGCAGATCAGTCGATACCGTGTCAACCTCGTTAGCTGATAACTGTTTACCTTTTACGTTCAATTTAACATTCAAGGAGAATCGATAAATGAGCACAAAATTGACACCACGAACACCAAGTTCCGTCACTCGTACGCCTTTCCGAGGAATGACTCCACGAACGATGTTCGAGGAGCTGTTCGATCAGTTTTTGACCGATCGCAATGTTCCGATGACAGAAGTGATGAGTGCTGCGATGGATGTCGCGGAAACGGATCACGCATTTGAAGTGAAAATGGACTTGCCCGGCGTCAATGCGGATGAAGTCGACATTCAAATCGACAACAACACGCTGACGGTACGGGGGCAACGCTCTGAAGAAAGCGAGGAGAAGGACGAAGAAAAGCAATACCACAGAATCGAAAGATATTCGGGAAGTTTCTCTCGCTCCGTGGTACTTCCGAATTCAATTAACGAAAATGAAACAGTGGCGGAATTCAAAGACGGGGTGTTGAAGATCCTCATTCCGAAAACCGAAGAAGCCAAACCAAGAAAAATCAACATCCGGACATAACGTAATCGCGTTCACAATGTTCGCGACTGATCGCAGTTTTGCCGTTTCTCCGCACACGGGTTTGGACTCAAACCCGTGTTTTTTTTGAGAGCCCACTGTCCGATTAATTCGTGTTCGCGGGCCTTACTAATTCTCGCAGAATAGATAGAATAAATTAAACATTTTGTCAGTCAAAGACGGCCCTTATCGACGGGCACTGACGACACCCGAATTTGCAGGGTGGATTGTCAATCCGACTTTCGTGACAGGCGGAACGGAATTCTATCCTCCAGACAACAAGATGCGATGAGGTTTTAAGGATTTCGCCCGTCCAATATCGGACTCATCGGCCCAGGAGCAAACGTGACGCAAGACTTTTCCGTCCTTTTGGTTGAAGACGACGACGACGCTCGCCGCAATTTGGAAGACATCCTGTCATTGGACGGGTACCTAACTCAAACTGCCACGAGTTGTCTTGCGGCGATAAACGCAGTCGAATCTAAAGCTTATGACGCGGTCATCGTCGACTGGCGTCTCCCAGACGAAAATGCTGATCAACTTATCCCGATTATTATCAAATGCCAGCCGAATATTCCTGTTGTCGTGGTAACGGGAATTCGGGATTTCGATACTGCCGTCACCGCTCTGCGAAGTGGCGCCTACGATTTCCTGCTCAAGCCCATTAATCCGGATATGTTAAGGTCGGTGTTGAGCCGCGTTGTTGAACGGAAAAAACACTTGGCCGCCATTGAGGAAGCCCAGGAAAAGCTGTTGATGAATGAACGGCTCGCCGCGATTGGTCAGATGGTTACGGGCCTGGCCCACGAGAGCCGAAATGCATTTCAACGCAGCCACGCATGTCTAGCCGAGTTGGCATTGGACCTGGAAGACATGCCGGAGAGTTTGGAATTGGTACATCGAATCCAAAATGCACTCGACGATTTACATTATTTGCTGGAAGAGGTTCGCGATTATTCAGCACCCATCATTCTCGAACGGAGGAAATGTTGTTTAGAGACGATCGTAAATGAGACTTGGCAACAGATTCTGGACGCCAACAGTGTCGCGAATCTACCCAATTTCAGCCTTGTAAAACAACCGGGATTTCCGGCCGAGTGTTTTCTCGATGGCGATCGAATACGTCAGGTCATTCGCAATTTGCTGGAAAACGCGTTCTCCGCTAGTGCCAACAACGGCGAAGTCTACGTTCGCTTGAGTTCCGATCACGACGAACCCTTCATACGAATCGAAGTCGAGGACAACGGGGCCGGTATTCCAGAAGCGAATCTCGAATCAATATTTGCTCCGTTTTTCACGACCAAAACGAAAGGTACCGGCTTGGGCCTGGCCGTTTCCAGACGATTCGTCGACGCTCACAAAGGCCATATATTCGTGGATAGCGGCAATTCGCATGGTGCACGGTTTGTGGTCGAACTGCCTCGTCAATGAAAGTGAGCAGAATGAGCGATTTCGCACATGCGGTTTGCTCACCCATTTCTGCTCAGTCAACAATCGTCGCCAGCCGCCCCTGCAAGTCGTTGAAATGGGCGTTTGTCATGAGATGAATTCTATTGGCACGCGTGTTGCGGTGTCTGCTCGTGAATCGAGATGACAAGCCGGAGCAACAAAATGGATATCAAACGAATCCTCTGCCCAATTGACTTTTCTGACTTTAATCAGGCCGCGAACGAGTATGCGTCGGTGCTGGCTAAGTCGACCGGCGCCAGCATCGTCTACCTTCATGTTTCGCTTCCCGATGTCAGTTACGGAACGTACATGTACGTCGATATGGAGCAACAGGAAGCGGAAGACAAAAAGCGGTTGGAAGAGATCAAACCTAGCATCGAAGGAATCGAAGCTTCGTACGTTGTGGAGTTCGGTTCACCAACCGACCGGATCGTTGAGTACGCCGCAGAGAACGATATCGACCTTGTGGTGATGGGAACTCACGGTCGTACCGGTCTACGACGAGTCATTATGGGAAGTGTTGCGGAAGCGGTCGTTCGTAAGGCGGAATGTCCGGTACTCGCGCTTAAATCAGGTTCCGAAACTCCCCACCCGGTCAGCTGATTGAGAAAACGATTTGCTCCGGCCCAAACGAGTTGTAACGTGATCAATAACAAGCAAATCTATGGCGACACGAGCAAGATTGGAGTTGTTTGCGCGATTGACGTCAATGACTACGATCAAGACGTCATTGATTTGGCGGCGACGTTCGCCAAACAAATCGGCGTCGATCTCGATCTGCTCCATGTTACGCTTTTTCCAGATCCTACCAACGCGGCTTGGCCCGCCTACGTCGGTTCGCCCGCAACTCTTATTCAAGACGATCATCGATTGCGAGACATCACAACCAACGTTGTCGGAGTTGAAGTCCACCATCATCATCTATCCGGAATTCCGACGGAAAAAATACTCGGATTCATTGAAAAAAACGAGCCGCAACTCATGGTTCTTGGGACTCATTCGCGAAAGGGATTGGCGCGTCTGTTTGGCAGCGTCGCCACAACAATCCTTCGTCACGCGAATTGCCCTGTGATGGTTCTCCGTCAGGGTCAAAACCGCCAGGATTTTGCAAATTTGAAAACAAAAACGATTTGACGAATAACATGACGACAATCGACTCTATTTCAGTCAGCGAGGCGATGAGCCCGGTTGAGTTCACTGTTTCGCAATGGGAAAAACTCGACGGCGTTGCACAGATGTTTCAGCAACGCGGAATCAACTCAGCACCAGTTGTCGACGAGTTTGGTAAATGTGTTGGAATCATTACCAGCGGCGACCTGGTTCGATTTCAGTCCGAGCTGGCTGAAATCGACACCAGAATTAATCATGGTCTTTCGTTTGAAGTAACACAATCGCCAGCGAGCGGCAGTCTTGAGATAGTCGAACATCCATTCGATGAAGTTAAACGCCAAATGACATCGTGTTTACAGACGATCGACCAATCCAGTTCAATTCTCTTGGCATCAAAGATAATGTGCGACCAGAACATTCATCATTTGATCGTTCTGGATCAGAGCCAGCGGCCAGTCGGCATCTTGTCTTCACTGGATATTTTGGCAAAACTCAACAGGTGAAATATGAAAACGACAGAATTAACCAAACCACATCCCTCCGTGACAAATCTGATGCCTTCCAAACCTGATGACGCCGCAAAATCCATCACCGATTCGACCAACATCGATCTGCTGATTGTCGATGACGAAGCAGATTTTCGCGAATCGGCTTGTCGATACTTCGCGAGAAAGGGATTTCGCGTTGATCAAGCCGAGGACGGCGAAGAAGCATTGAACGTTTCCACCAACAAGAAATTCGACGTCGTTGTTCTCGACATCCACATGCCGGTCATGAACGGAATTCGCGTTCTTGAAGAACTCATGAAACGAGACCCCGCCCCTAAAGTCATCATGCTGACCGGTGGCGGAACGATCTCTAACGCCGTTGAGTCGATCAAGAAAGGGGCTTATGACTTCTTGACCAAACCTACGAAACTCGATGATCTTGCGCGAATGATCAAACGCGCCTGTGAGACTCAACAACTCGAAAAAGAAAACATACAACTCAAAGCAGTGATCAAACGCCAGCTTCCAGGCCATGAAATGGTTGGCACATCGCCCGCCATGCAGGAGGTGTTTCGGTTGATTGAACGGACAGCCGAATCGGACAAACCTGTGTTGATTCAAGGGGAAAGCGGCACAGGTAAAGAACTGGTCGCTCGAGCAATCCACAAATCCAGTCCGCTCGCCGACAAACCTCTCGTCGTAATCAATTGTGCGGCGCTTGCCGAACAACTATTGGAAAGCGAGCTGTTTGGTCACGAAAAAGGCTCATTTACTGGTGCGATCGCGGCCAAGCCGGGGTTGTTTGAAATTGCCGACGGCGGAGCCCTGTTTATCGACGAGTTCGGTGAAATGAGCGGTTCGCTTCAGGCCAAATTGTTGCGAGTTCTCGAAGACGGTTCGATGAGACGAGTCGGCTCAATTACGGAACGCCGGGTGCACGTCCGGGTGATTGCGGCCACCAATCGTGACCTTGAGCAGGAAGTCAATGACAAAAAGTTTCGCGAAGATCTGTATTATCGGATCAACGTCCTCGGAATCATGCTGCCTCCACTTCGCCAACGATCAGGCGACATCAGATTATTGGCAGAATTGTTTGCCGGCGATGAGTGGAAGATCGACGATGATGTGATGCTACGGCTCACCAGCTACAGTTGGCCGGGCAACGTGCGTCAACTTCAAAATGCGATTGAACGTGCCAAAGTTCTGGCCGAGGATAACCGGATCGAGCTTAAAAATCTTCCGAGCGCGATTGTTGAATCCGAAGTTCAGGCATTGGCCGTAGCGATT
>CAMYNE010000178.1 GCA_947259675.1 uncultured Pirellulaceae bacterium | reverse complement strand
GCTCTTGATTTCGCATCGTCGCTCGCTAAAGTGCTCGGTGCCGGCATCACAATTCTCACTGTCGACGATTCGACCAGCAAACAAACCGCTGAGCAAGACTCAGAAGACGTTGAACATCAAGCCAAACTCTGGGAACAATTGCAGAAATTTAAACCTACCGAACCGCATGTCGATTTTGGCCACAAGTTGTTGAGTGGTCCAGCTGCAGAACAAATCATCGATTACGCCAAACAAGAAAATTATGACTATGTTGTGCTTGGCACACACGGTCGAACCGGTGTTGGAAGGGTCCTACTCGGGAGCGTCGCGGAGCAAGTCGTTCGAAATGTGGACTGCCCTGTAATTACTGTAAAACCAAGTAACAAACTGAACTCGGTCTTTCATTATCAGCACAAGGCTATGCCTTCCTAGCTCGAGCGGCTGAGGCTGTTTCCGTTGCCGCCACCGAGATTTTGTACAATAAAGACGTTAATTGTCTACCGTACTTAGTCGCCTCGGTTGGCCAGCGAATTGAAGTCAACGAAAGCCCAAACCTTCCCGGCGCGCCAAATCGCACACTGAAATAGCACAACACGCACGTCCAAAACACGCGATTCCTCGCAATTGGAATAGTTGTCCCAATTGAAACCATCATTGGGTCTGGTTACCCGAGTTTTCAGTTTTCTTTCTGTATCGGCATGTCCATTGCAATGGATTCCCGCATGGATCCTAAGCTTGAATATTCGCACGATCCGATAGAAATTGCCCGTCGAGTCGAAGACAAAAAGTACCACAACTATTTGAGGGATTTCGTTTATGGAGCCATCGACGGGACGGTGACTAAGTTTGCCGCCGTTTCCGGTGTTGCCGGCGCACAACTGGTACCGCTCGGGACCGGAGACATTCTCGATCAGCGGAATTGCCGCCGTGCTGGCTTATATTGTTGGTCTATTGCTCAAGGGCCTTGTTCAAGGATAATTCACGGGACGAAATTTAGTTATCAAGGTTAAGGAAAAACATGTTTACAAAACTTATTACCTGCATAGTTCTCGTTGCGACCAGTGCAGGAGCTGTCATTTTTGGATTTCAAGAAGAACGACGCCAAATTCAAGAGGACACGTCGCCATTCATGAAGCGGAAACTGGACGATTCGCGCGACATCGTCTCCGGGCTCGCTACGGAAAACTATGGCTTGATCAGCAAAAGTGCGCAGGATTTGATGTTACTCAGTCACGAAGCAGATTGGAACGTGCTTCAAACCGATAAATACCTCCGCATGAGCAGTGATTTTCGCAGTAGCGCGCAACGCTTGCGCGACAGTGCACACGAGAAAAATCTCGACGGTGCTACGCTTTCGTTTTTCGAGGTAACATTGAGTTGTGTTCGTTGCCACAAGTATGTCCGTCAAAATCGCGATCTTAAAAAGAAATAGCTTTTCGGTACAAATACTGCTTTAACCTGCTGCAAAACCAGGAGCAATTAATGAATCGACATAAAAAGGTTCTATGCCCCGTCGACCTGTCGGCAAACAGCATCGCCGCCGTCGGCCTCGCGACGATGATTGCAAAACAAAACAATTCCGGGCTGGTCTTTTTGTACGTCGCGCCTCAATGGCTTCCCGAAGAAGCAATGTTCGGAAGCGACTACGTGCGCGACACGGTTGAGGAAGATAAAAGCCAATTCTTGAAGATCCGTCCAACGGACGCTGCCGTCGAATTTGAACACATTTTTGTGCATGGAAACCCTGGCCCTGAAATCGTTCGCGCCTCCAAATCGTGCGATACGGTAGTGATGAGCACGCATGGGAAAACCGGAATCATGCGAGTTTTGATGGGCAGTGTCGCCCAGTATGTGATAAGGCATTCTGCTTGTTCTCTGGTCATGGTGAAAAACTTGAAAATTGAACAACCAGCTGCAGATGACGATCATCAAAAACAGACATTTGTGACGGACATCATGCGACATGTTCGTCCGATTCGCGGTTTTGACAAGATCGAAAAAGTAATAACGGAACTGGAACGAGCCGATGAATCGGGAGCTCCTGTTTCGGATGCATCGGGGTGTTGTATCGGAATCCTGACGAAGACAGATATCGCCAAATATTTGAGTCTCCAGGAACGATATAAAAACCGCGATGAAACGGTCATCGATGAGATGTTTGAAACGGACGAGTTCGGCCAGAGGCGGGCCTCCAATTTCGACTTTGATCAGGTGCGTCGACATATGACTTCACCTGTTGTAACGATTTCAAATAACGAATCGTGTCAGAAAGCGCGAGAGCTGTTTGAAAATAATAAGAACATTCATCACCTGGTCGTTGTCGACGATGCAGACCATCCGATTGGAATTGTTGAAACTCAAGATGTAAACGAACGCAAAGACTTGCCGTCGGGTGCGTGAGCATTCGCGTTCGTCTTGCAGGACCTGGATGCCAGCTGGCTCGTCGGATAACGTACCTTGTTGGAATGTTTCACTGCGGTAAGATTCCTGTTTCGATGAAAACTGACAATGGCACGCCTTTTTGCCTTTGCGTGCAGTTAGGACAACCACACCCAATCTAAAAAAGGGAAACGCAAATGCCTATCTTCACAAAACAGCCGATAATCGTGCCGTGGGATTTCTCCGACAGTTCGAAAGATGCGTTGACAAAAGCGATCGAATTGGCCGAGTCAGTCGATCAAATCGAAGTCGTGCACGTGACGCCGTATCCGTCTGCGGTAGAACCCAGCGTCGTTTGGGGCACGTATTCCGAGGACAAAATCGCGGAGAATTTGACCAAGAGTTTTTTTGACGAGGATACAGAAAACCGGTTCACTGGAATCAAATTTACAGCCCTGTTCGGCGATCCTGGCGGCGGAGTCGTCGAGCGAGCCAAAGAATGCAACGCCGGCTTAATCGTGATTTCGTCGCATGGCCGTACGGGCATTCCTAGGTTCCTGCTGGGATCGGTCGCTGAGCGGGTTGTGCGTTTGGCGCCGTGTCCCGTACTCGTCCTTCGAGTTGATAGTGACTAAACATAAACTTTTTGAATGAGCGATATCCAGAATTTTCGAATCTCAGTCAATTCGGTTTCGTTCATTTTGCAAACTAACGGAGTCAACGCGATGCTTGAAATGAAAACACCATTGATCGCGGAGTTTCTGAAAGATCATCAACAGTTTTCACGACTGCTTTATGAAATTTCGAAGCTGTTGAACGCTGGAGATATTGAGAAGGCTCGTGAACGGGCAGTAGAACTGGATGCGGTCGCTGGTCCGCATATCGCCTACGAGGAAGCCGAACTCTATACGCGACTCGCCAATTTTGGAGAAGCCTCGGTTACCGAAGCCGATCTGGTCGGTGAACACAATAACATTCTCAATTCCTTACGGATGCTGATTGAAAAAACTTCACCCACTGATGCGGAGTTGGAATCCATCAAATCCGGATTTCGGTTGGCACTTGCTCACGCCGAGCATTGCGGGTCTCTGATCAGCCTGATGTCTCGGCTGAACGAGCAAGAACAGACGAATTCGCTGGCCACGCTTCTTGGTTTGCGAAAAGTTGGCAAAAAATGGACTGAATCGTAATGTGCCGACTTTATGGTTTTATCTCCAACGAAGCTACGAAAGTCGATTGCAGTCTGGTTTTTGCACAGAATGCTTTGATGCAACAAAGCCGAGTGGATGAATCTGGACGCGATCATACCGATGGCTGGGGGATCGTAACCTATTCGGATGGCTGGCCCGAAATTCAAAAGAAGACGACGGCGGCTTACGACGACTTGTTGTTTAGTTCAACTGCCGAAAAGGTCTACTCCACTGCAATTATTGCGCACGTCAGAAGGGCGACCGTCGGTCGAAACTCGATTTACAACACGCACCCGTTTATTAGTGGACGGTGGACGTTTGCACATAATGGCACGCTTTCCGGGTTTGATACGATCGGGCCAGAACTTGATCTGGAAACAAATCCGGACCTTCAGGCGCAGCGAAAAGGCGAAACAGACAGTGAGCAATATTTCCTGTGGCTGTTAAGTCACATGCAGGAACACGGCATCGAGGAAATTGGTAAAGACAACACGAACGGATTGGTCGAAATCCTTGAGGAGTCGGTGACGCAACTGGCGGATCGTTGCCAATCGGCCGCTCCAGACAAAATCCCGCGGCTGAACTTTTTGTTAACCGACGGGACGACCTTGGTCGCTTGTCGCTGGAACCATACATTGTACATGATTCAGCGCCAGGGCATTTACGACTGCGAAATCTGCGGCATCCCCCACATCCACCATAACGAAACGGTCGAACACCGTGCGGTCGCGATTTCTTCCGAACCGGTAACCCACGAACGCTGGGTAGAGGTTGCAAATCAAAGTGTTGTACTGCTCAATTTGCCCGATTGAATGCGTACTCAGCACCGGGTACTAGAGCCTGTTCAAAATAGGTTTTCAGATCGATGTCATTCTGAAGGAGCTTGCGACTGAAGAATCTCTCGTTGGTTCACGGAGATCCTCCACCTCGTGCCTCGGTTCAGGAAGACACAGGTGCAGATCAATTTTGGGACTGCTTTAGCCAATGAATCGTTAACCAAACAAACCGCTTCGACTAACCTGCGAATCTTCCTTATCAAATCTTTTTGCGTCGATTTTTAGTTTCAGGTCGACGATCAAAGGGAGATGATCTGAAGCAACTTTCGCCATACGGCTGTCGATTACTCGGGTGCTTTTGGCCTGCAGTTCGTTCGTCACAAATATGTGATCCACGCGAGTCACCGGAAACGGGCTGAAATACGTTGACCTGGTGGGATTTTGGTCAAACGACTCAACATCAAACAGCTTCTTTGCAAATGCCTTGCAGGTCGGCGAATTGGGTCGCGCGTTGAAATCGCCACACAGCACAACCGGCCCCAACAGCGACGCGGGTTGGACCCATTCTTCCAACAGCTCCTTTGCTTGAATCAACTGTTCTTTGGGATAGATGCTCAAATGCGTGTTAATGATCTGAACCGAGGTCTGCTCGTCAATGTCGATTTCCGCCCACAATGCACTCCTTCTCGAACGATCGGCTTTGTGATGATGAAGTCCTTTGGTTTCAATGACTCGCATGGGAAACCTGGTCAAAATCGCGTTGCCAAATTGCTCCTCTTCCAGGTGCCAAGCCGGATGAAACTCGTAATTCATCTCCAGATACTTGGCGATTGCGTGCGCTTGATCCTGATTACCGGATCTCTGCCGGAACACATCAAGTTCCTGAAGGCAAATGACGTTGGCTCCTGATTGGGCGATCACTCGGGCGATCCGGTTCGGCGACAGTTCACCATCCATTCCAACACATGCATGAACGTTGTACGTCACAATTCGTATGCGATTTTCCCGCGAGCCCGGATTAAATACAGGCCTTTTTCGCCCAGGTTCGCGTTTGAGAAAGCGTAAAGCGGCCAATCGCAAATCATTGGGTCGCAAATATCGTTTTTTATTGGTCAGCGACGCATCTGGCGGTAACAATGCGAACCCCCGAGTCTCCTCAATGCCTGGACCGGCATGCGCGCCGTTTTGCAACACGAAACTCGTCGAGTGACTTTCGTTTTTCCAGCCAACCAACACAAGGTCGCCCGAATCAGGGTGATGAACCAGTCGAATCAGGTATTCGTTGAAAACGAGAACGGCGTCTTGGGGCAGTGTAAATGAACCTTCGGCAGTTGTGACTTTCGCCTGGTTGTCTTCCTTCGCCTGAATCACCATCGGGACATGAGATTCCTGGACAAGTCGATTTGCCAATTCGTCGCAACGCTGTTTGATTTCCGCTGATAACAAGTAAACGAATCCGAGGGGCCCCGAGGTGACGGTTTGAACGTTGGAAGAACGGGATTGAATATCGTGGTCTTGCTCGCCAAACAACATCGACACTAACCAGCCAATACCCAACCAGTCAGCTCGAGTCGGCAAATGCTCAACTTTCTGCTTCTTGACTGGCGTTGATTCAATCAGGCAACCGTCAACCATCTCGGCAACGACTTCTTGAATTAACTTGCCATGCTCCAACTGGTATGGCTGAGTTGTCTCTTGACCATGGTCGGAAAAAACCCACAAATCGTACTCGCGTCCAGCGCCACGATGAGCCGATCTCCAGATCCGTCGAATCGCATTATCGATACCACGCAGAGTCCAGTGTGCAAACCTGGACTCTGGGCCGCGGCGATGTGCCTGCTCGTCGTATCCCAGAAGGTTCAAATGAATGATCGGCAGTCCGCGCGCCGAATCAAAACAAGCGC
>CAMYNE010000177.1 GCA_947259675.1 uncultured Pirellulaceae bacterium | reverse complement strand
GGCGATTCGTGAGTGTAGAACAATTGTCCCAATTGTTTTCGCAGCATTGAATCCTCCTGGACGGAGCAATTGGGACAATTGCTCTACAATAAATCCGCTACGGCGTTGCCCCCTGGGAGAGTCGAGCGACGCGGGGAGAGGGCCCACAACACAAGACCTCACCGCGCTAAGGCTCGACGCTCTGGAAAGAGGGTGAATCTCCAACTGCCGCTACGCTTTCGTTGAAGCGCGTCACACAACATGATCACACTGGAAGAAATCTGCCAACATCTTGCGTCGATCGCACCGCTGAAACTTGCTGAGTCGTGGGACAATGTCGGATTGCTGGCTGGCGATTCTGCTGCGGACGCAACGGCGATCATGACCTGCCTGACCATCACGCCGGAGAGTGCGTCCGAGGCAATCGAGCGCGGAGCAAGTTTGATTGTTTCCCATCACCCGCTGCCCTTTCACCCGCTGAAGCGTTTGACAACCGACCAAACGGGGTCACGTCTGTTGTGGGAACTAATTCGCGCCGGCGTAGCGATCTATAGCCCGCACACTGGATTTGATTCGGCGAGCGAGGGCATCAATCATTCGTTATCTCAACGACTTGGTCTCGGCGACGTGCAACCGTTGAATCTGTTTCCCGATGACCCCGATCAACTCGGTTCTGGTCGTTATGGATTGTTGCCGACCGAAACTACGCTCGGGGATTTTGCCGGCAGGATCAAGACTGTTTTTGGTCTGGATGGAATCCACGTGGTTGGCCGTGAAGAGAATGGTGTGCTCGTTAACACAGTGCATCGTGTTGCAGTTGCTTGTGGGGCCGGTGGTTCGTTTATGGATCGCGCAATTCGGGTAGGTTGCGACACTTTCGTCACAGGCGAAACCAACTTTCACACATGTCTCGAAGCTTCGGCGCAGGACGTATCGCTGGTTTTGCTGGGACATTACGCAAGTGAGAGATTTGCGCTCGAGGCATTAGCTTCGCGGTTGAAGGCTGAGTTTTCGGATGCAGAAGTCTGGGCTAGTCAAAAAGAGTCCGATCCACTGAGCTGGATCTGAAAACCTGCAAAAACAAGCGTCAAATTCGCAAGCCGTCGTTACGCGTTGACCTCGGCTCTAACCAACTTAGAATGTGTACCTCAGCGAAACCAGACACCGAAGGCTGCAAATCCTATCGAGCGCTTCAGGATCAAATGCAACAGAAATATCTAACGGCGCTGCCGGTTTTTAACGAATTTCAGACTGTCAATGAAGTCCTCGACGAAGTCGTACGATATAGCGAACACGTCCTGGTTGTCGACGACGGATCGACTGACGGATCGACGGAGCTGCTGGCCAAGCGAGACGACATCATTCATGTCACGCACCCAGTCAATCAAGGTTACGGTGCAGCCTTGATCACGGCCTTCGAATACGCTGCCGACAACGGTTACGAAGTCCTGGTGACTATCGATTGCGACGGTCAGCACGAGCCACAGCGAATTCAACAATTTGTTACGGCTTGTCAAAATACAAATGCGGACATCGTTTCGGGAAGTCGTTATCTCAAATCTTTCGACTCGGACACGCCGCCACCCATTGAGCGACGAAAGATCAATCACCGGGTAACTCAGATTTTGAATGACCGATTGGGATTCGGCTTAACGGACTCGTTTTGTGGATTCAAAGCCTATCGCACAAAGGCCCTGCAGCAGCTTGAGTTAAAAGAGACCGGATACGCGATGCCGCTCGAACTGTGGGTGCAAGCGGCTTGCAAACGGATGTCGGTCGTTGAAGTGCCGGTTCCGCTGATTTATCTAGATGAAAGCCGATCATTTGGAAACAAACTCGACGACGCGGCGACTCGACTCAATTACTACACCGAAGTTCTTGACCGTGCGTTCAAGGCGTTACCAGACGATTGTGAAAAACTCAGACGGGGTGAACGTGTCGGATGAAGGAGCTTCCGGTCGTCGAAACATTCCAACGAAAATTCAATACCGTCGACTTCGGGCACCACGGGAAAACGGCGAGACACTTCAATCTCCGCCGCTGAAAGATGCGGCAAAGTTTCTCGAGCAGAACGTGCAATCGTTTGCTGAATCCAGAAACGTGGTGATCGGTGAAATGCGTTTGAGTCAGTTGTCTCGACTGGGTCGCAGTGAAGTCTTTGATCTCGCCAGAAAACACACGAAAATCTATCGAGATTCAAGCCAATTTGGCAATGGAGAAATTAGCCTCGAACGAGTCGTCATGTCGGGCCATCAACCGGTGCTGTTTCACCCCGGCGTATGGTACAAAAACTTCGCACTCTCGGCATTGGGAACAAGCTTTGGATGCGTCGCAATCAACCTGATCGTCGACAACGATATCTGCGGAGTTGCTGCAATCAGTGCTCCGAGTGTTAGCGATGATTCCGCTTCGATAAAAATGTTGCATTTTGACGCGCCGGGTGACAACATTCCTTTTGAAGCAAGGGGGATCGAAGACCGAGCGATCTTTGACTCATTCGACTTACGCGTGAAAAAAGCGATCGCTCCTGTTGTTGACCTGCCGCTTGTTGACCAGCTTTGGAAGTTCGCAAAAAATTTCCATCAGCCAGACATCCGATTGGGTGAAACACTTGCCGCCAGTCGACATGCATTGGAAATTGATCTTGGACTGGAGACGCTCGAGGTCCCGTTAAGCCAGGTTGCACAAACAGAAGCGTTCGCACGTTTTACTCAACATTTGCTGGAACATGTGGAGGCGTTTCGCTCCATCTACAATCGGGCTTTATTGGAATATCGAACGTTGCACAAGATCCGTAGTCGTTCGCATCCTGTGCCGCCGCTTGAAGTGAGCGGAGAATGGAGTGAAGCACCATTTTGGATCTGGAATACCGATCAACCGGTTCGAGGCCGACTCTTTACACGAATATCTAACGGTACGATTAAACTAACAAACCGTCAGGACATTCATGTGAACATCGAAAAAGCCCGATTTGTCGAGCAGTTTTGTGATCTGACTGCGCGCGGCATTGCAGTTCGCCCGCGAGCCATCACAACGACCATGTTCAGTCGGCTGGTTCTGAGCGATTTGTTTTTGCACGGAATTGGAGGCGCAAAATACGACCAACTGACCGACGTGATCATTGAAGGTTTTTTTGGCATCGTTCCACCTGTTTTCATGACACTCACGGCAACGATGAAGTTACCGACCGATTACGAAAATATTACACATGCAGATATTGTCCGCGTCGATCAACAGCTGCGCGAACTTACGTTTCATCCTGAAGCATTTATTTCTCAGCCCAACTCAGTGGTTCGAGAACTCGCCGCTCGGAAACTCGAGTGGATTGGTCAGAATTTGCCGAAGGGCGAACGACTCAAACGGCACCGGGCCATCGAAGATTGCAACAAGCGATTGCAACCCTACGTCGAATCGCAAAGACAAAACTATCAATTGCAGCGGGACGAGCTGCCAAAAAAAATTCGCACCAGCCAGATTCTTGGCTCACGCGAATTCAGTTTTTGTTTGTTTCCAATTGAATTGGTCGATCAGCTGAAAATGTTGGCTCGTTAGGTTAGTATTCGCAGCGGCACCGGCGAACCTTTCGTTTGACTGCGTGCCGGCGGCCCCTGCGTTTAACCGCGTGCCCAACGGGCCGCGTCTTGCCAGTCCAAACGCGGGGCGTTGCCCACTCGGTTAAACGATTCGGTCATATCAATCTTGCTCAGTGAACGTCACTAGCCCGATCCCGCAGCCAATGAACCGCCTGTAGATACTCCTCTTCCTGATTTGTTGAGATTTTATGGTGATGGTCTGCGCCGCGAATTGTGAAGACTTTTTTTGAGCCAGAATAGCCATCAACGATAAGTTGTTGATATTCCACGGGGACTACTTTGTCTTTCTGCGACTGGACAAAAAGAGCCGGACAGGTGCTGGAACGAGCATTTTCGACCGCATTCAATTCGGGTGGAATTTGTTTGGCTATCCATTTAGCACCGCCTCGATTCCACCAGTTATATCTGGGTCGCATTTCAATCATTTGTGCTAACGGAACCGGATTTCGTAAATACATTCCACTCACCGGAAAACGAGCCGCTAGAAAAAGTGCCGAAAGACAACCCAGGCTGTTGCCAATCACGATGACTCGGTTTGGATCGTATCGCTCATTGATATGCCTCCAAACCGATTCGCACGTTTCTGCAAAATTCTGTAAAGAAGCCTTGCCGGAGCTATTTCCGTATCCTTGATGGTTGATCGTGAATACCCGAACGCTTAGTCCTTCCCAAAGTTCGAATGGATGTGGACTGCTACGTTCAGCGCGACCGCCAGCTCCCGGAAACTTGATCGCCACAGCCTGGTAATTACCCGCCATTTCTTCGGTCGAATCACAACTCCATGCTTCGACGAATCCAAGCTGAGTTTCGATCTTCTCCGGCGTAAGATATTCGGATTCAATGGGCTGTCGCGTGGGACAGAGGACAAGTCGATCAGTGAGCCAAGTTAGAGGCATGATTTGATTTCCAATGACCAATGACCAATGTCCAATGCCCATGCTCCGATTTCCGATTTCCGATTCCGACCTCCGACCTCCGACCTCCGAATTTGCTAATGCACTCGTTGTCCTGGTACAGCGCCTTCGTCAGGGCTGAGCAAAAACACGTCTTCACCGCCGGCGCCAGAAGCACAGACCATGCCCTCGCTCAAGCCAAACTTCATTTGGCGAGGCTTCAGGTTGGCAACCATCACCACCAATCGACCTTCCAGATCTTCCGGTTGGTAAGCCGCCTTGATACCGGCAAACACTTGTCGTTGATTGTCACCGCCAAGTGAAAGTGTCAGCTTCAAGAGCTTGCGGGCTTCTTCTACGTGTTCGGCTTTTACAACGCGCGCGACGCGCAAGTCGACTTTAATGAAGTCGTCAATCGAGCATTCTTCGGCTAGCGGTTCGTCTTTGAGCGGAACGTCGCTGTCGCCGTACTTTTCGAAAACCGCCGCAAGTTCTGCCGGTGCATTCTCGAGGGCTTCTTCCGCTGCTTGTTCTGCTTTCGTTTCTTCAACCATGGCGTCAATTTCCTTTAGTTCAATTCGTTTCATCATGTGTTTAAATTTGGCAACTGAAGTTCCCACCAACGGAGTCTTTGATTGCTCCCAATTCTCAATGGGTGAATTCAACAATGCAGCCGTCTTTGCAGCCAAATCAGGAATCACGGGAGCAAGGTAGATTACCAGTTGGCGAAACAGGTTGAGCGCTACGGTGCACACGTCCTGCAGCTCGCTCGCACGTCCGGGATCCTTCTTGATCGTCCAGGGCGCCGCGTTTTCCACAAATGGATTGGCTCGGTCTGCAAGCTCCAAGATTAGCCGCATGGCCTTTCTGTATTCGCATCTTTCGTAGGCATCTGCGATTTGATCACCTGCGTTGGCTGCGTATTCGAACAGGCCCCCGTCGTCCGGATAAGTGGCCGACAATCCGGTGTCTTTGACAAACTTCGCACTTCGCGAGGCCAGATTGACGACTTTGCCGACCAAGTCCGAGTTCACCTTTGCGGTGAATTCTTCCAGGTTCATGTCAATGTCGTCCAGTCGAGATCCAAGTTTGCTCGCGTAAAAATAACGCAGGGCTGATGGATCGAGATGTTTCAAGTAAGCCGGGCCAAAAGAGTGTGTGAAAATACGTGATGTCTTTGCCCAGAAAGTGATGAATCTCGGTGTCGTCACTTCGCCACCAGTCAGCCAGGTTTTCGCCATTCTTCTCACACCATTGTTTGGTCGAAGCAATGTAACCAATCGGTGCATCAAACCAGACGTACCAGTAATTGCCTGGGCTGTCGGGAATCTCGAAGCCAAAATAGGGAGCGGGCCGAGAAATGTCCCAGTCTCGAAGTGGCTTTGAGCCTTCTTCGCTGTCAGGATCGCCCAGAAAATGCCCTTTTAGATAGTTGGCAACTTCCGGCTGCAAGTGATCTCCGGATTGCGTCCACTCGTCGAGGAAATCGTGAAGCTGTTCAAGTTCGATAAACAAGTGTTTGGCAGTTCGCACTTCGGGCTTCGTACCCGAAAGCGTGCTGACCGGATCGATCAGGTCTGCCGTGCCATACGTCGTTCCACACTTGCTGCAATTATCGCCCGGTTGATCTTCCGCCTTGCAGTTCGGGCAAGTGCCCCGAACAAAACGGTCAGCCAGAAAGGTCCCCTGTTCGGCATCAAAGAGTTGTTCGACGTCTTTTTCTGTGACCAGTCCAGCTTGGCGAATGGAATTCCAGATTTCGCCGCAAATTTCGCGGTTTTCTTCGCTATGGGTGCTACCGTAGTTGTCGAAGCTGATATGAAACCCGGCAAAATCTCGTTGATGATCTTCGCTCGCTTCGGCGATTACCTCTTCTTCGGAGCGGCCTTCATTTCGAGCCCGAATCATGATCGCCGTGCCGTGCGTATCATCGGCGCACAAAAAGATACAATGGTGGCCACGAATCTTTTGAAAACGCACCCAAATATCGGTTTGGATGTACTCGACAAGGTGGCCGAGGTGAATGGGTCCGTTTGCATAGGGTAACGCAGCGGTTACCAAAATCCTGCGTTTGCTCATAATAGTATCCGATTGAAGCGGCCTTTGGTTGGGCGGCTTGGCGGCTTTTAAGTGGTGTCAAGAAGAAAAGATTTTAGCCCAATATCGACTTCAGCGAAGGGTACAGCACACTATGAAACCGCCGTATGAGATTGAAGACATGAGTCAGATCTATTCACCGGGGCTGGTGATTTTTCGTGATTTGCTGGTTCACAATCTACACGAGATGATTCGTATCGCGGGTGGACCCGATCGCTTGTGTCCGCATTGCAAGACGCATAAGACCCGCGAAATTACGAAGATGCAGATAGAACTTGGGATAAAGAGCCACAAGTGCGCGACGATTGCCGAAGCTGAAATGCTTTGTGATGTGGGGGTCGAAGATGTCTTTATCGCCTATCAATTGGTCGGTCCCAATGTTCGCCGTCTGATTCAATTGATGGACAAGTTTCCGCAGATGAAGTTCGCGACAATTGTCGATAATCCCGACGCCCTCGAGGCCTTGTCAGCCGCAGTGAACGCTGGCGGCCATGAGCTCGATGTGCTGTTGGACCTCGATACGGGAATGGGGCGAACTGGCATTCAAATCGGACCCGACGCAATCGAACTCTACGAGATGACGCTCAGTCTACCGGGAATCCGCCCCGGTGGGCTGCACTGGTACGACGGTCACAACCGGCAAGCCGATTACGATGATCGGAAACACGCCGTCGACGAATGCTGGTTTCGATTTACAGGTTTTCGCGATCAAGTCTTGCTGAACGGATTGCCTGTACCCCGCGTTGTCACAGCGGGGACTGGTTCGTTTCCGATTTTGGCCGACAAAGGCGAACCAAATGTCCAGCTCAGTCCCGGCACCACAACCCTTTATGATGCACAAATGGCCGAGTTGTTTCCCGAAATGGATTTCAAACCGGCGCTTGGAATTCTGACTCGCGTGATCAGTAACAATCGTGAGGGACAACTCACCTTGGATGTCGGACACAAGTCATGTGCGGCCGATCCGCCAGCAGGAAAACGACTTTGGTTTCCCGATTTGCCGGATGCGGTCGAACTCCAGCAAACCGAAGAACACATTGTGGTTCAGTCCGAGCTTGCCAGTTCCTATCAGCTGGGCGACTGTTTGATCGCCATTCCGACCCACGCTTGCCCGACTTCCGCTGTCCATCAATTCGCGCACGTGGTTTCAGCCGGCAGAGTCGTCGATCGCTGGCAAATCGCCTCGCGCGATCGGATGTTGACGGTTTAGATTTTGGACGACACTCCGAGCCGTTCAACATTTGAGTTTGGAAGGCGAAAGAACGCATGGCATTGCCGGAACAGCGCTGCGCTTGTTCGCGGCCTACTTG
>CAMYNE010000176.1 GCA_947259675.1 uncultured Pirellulaceae bacterium | reverse complement strand
GTGGCGGTGTGGAATAGGACCGAATACACGACAACACCAAGAGCCAGCTGATTGCCAGATATCGTAATTGTCTTGCTGACTTTCTCGACGATTGTTGCGTTTGACGCCAGTATTAGAATTGCGACGAGACAAGGTATCGAGACAAACAACAGCAGCCCGATTAATTTTGACCGGGCGCTAAAATGGAACAATCCTTCAACCACGTCAGGTTTCTTTTTGCGAAGCACATTGGCGTAAACCGCAATCAGCAGTGGCAAGACGATTAACGTGCTTCCGTATTGCAGCAATTTGTAGCCTGGAACAAGTCGACCAGCCAATAACACATTTTCGTTTAGCACCGGTACCAGTATCGTCCCCCAGCGCCCCTCATGCGTAAACGAGTCCCAGATGAGGTGCGTGTACGCGCCAATTACGATTGAGATAGAGACTAACATTACGAATCGAAAAGAAGGCAAAACAAATGGAAGGCCGTTTGCCCCAATCCGATCTTGAATCCAACGAGGAAGTAATGAAACCACCGGGATTTTGATTAAACATTGGAAAACCAGAAAGATGCCGATGCCGATTGGAAGGCAGTTGGTGAGCACACCAAGAGGAGAATGCAAAACGGCATAGTCCACAAATGGGCAAAATACTGGCAAGTCGGGAACCATGCATCCAATTGCCAGTCCGGAAAACGGAAGTTGCCGGCATACCGCTGCGATCGGAACAACGGCAGCGATGTGTGTTGGTGTGAATGGCATCAGATTATAAGCTCTGTTTCGGTGTCATCGTTGAGGGGGTATCCCCACGGTTCAACCTGCTCAGCCCGTTTTCAAACTGAGTCTCACGATTGGGGATCAAGATTCAGTCAATCACAAGCTTCGGCATATTCCACGAAAAAGGCAGTTGTGAATGGCTGGATTTTGTAGCTGCCAATCTGAAAGTGTGCTGCTTTTGTTCGACCAGTCAAAAGGAATTGCCGCTTCTACCGTCATACGAACTGAAACTCGGCCATCACGTAACATGTCATATGAATCGTAGGTGTTGTTCCGATTATTTCGGAATATTTTTGAGCGTGTTTTCCAAGACGGTTTAAAAATCGCGTGGTTCTAATGACCTAGAATTCTAGGTAACAAAATACGTATCTCATCACCCATCCTAGAAATCTTACAGGTTGACTGACCGTGGACGCCAATTCCCAAAAACTTTACTTGGAACGAGAACACCGATTTAGCGTCGTAGACCTCGAGAATTTAAGCGTCTCCGTTCAACGATCTGAGGAAAACGGAGGCGAAGAATGTTCCGCGCAATTGTTGGACTTCTCTCGCAAAGGCGTGAAGTTGTTACTACCAATATCTGTTCGCTTCGAAGAGACCATCAAGCTGGATTTTGAATTTAAGAAGAATTCAGAATTCACCTATTCTGGACTCGCGCAGATCCGACATATTCGATCTGACGAAAACCAGCGCTGGCAAGTCGGTTGCTCCGTACAACCATCTATTTCTGCCGACGTGATTTCTTTCCTTGCATTGTCATCCGGCAAGGAACGCCGGCGGCATCAAAGAACTCCAGTTTCGGGCCACGGCACACTTCAACGCCAGGGAGAAACGGAAGCCACGAAAGTTAAACTTCAGAACATCTCCGAAGGTGGATTCTGCCTGTCGGTTCCCAACCACCACAATGTCGGGGAACGAGTAAAACTCGAAATCCTCAATTGGGATGACGAGCTCCAGGTTATCGATTCCGAAATTCGTTGGCAGGTGAGTACACTGCTAGGCTACTTTGTCGGCTGCAGTTTCACAGAAGTTGACGGATTCGAAAAAATAGCTAATTGCGTCGTCGAAACTCGGCCGCGATCATCATCTATTAGTCGATTCGTCATGGCCCTTGCCGTTGTCACGATGTTGTTGCCATCGATGGCGTATTTGATGACGTACAGCAACGACTCATTCGCCAAAGTGGAAATGACACCGACCGCTGATCTTAATAATAATGACCCAAAACCAACGTTTATTCCGTTGCGCGACAGACCCATTCAAGCGGTCAATTCCCAAGGCATTGAAGAGTTGAATGGCGACCAGCGGTTAACGCCTTCCAACATTGACGGTACATCCCATTCGCCAGACCTTCCAGTCACCGAAAATCCGGTGAACACTCAACTCGATGTTGATACTCCTGATTCGGAAATCCCTGTCCCAGAATTTCCCTTCGTCAAATTCCCCGGAGACGAGTTCCCAGTCGCACAGTTCCCATTTGCCGAAATGCCCAATACCGAGACGCCTGATCTCGAGTTTCCTTTTGCTGAGCTCCCATTTGGTGAACAACCGATCACGACGTCGGCTTCTCCGATTAACGATCCGTTCCCAAATACGTTTATTGAGATAACGCCGAAAAACGGTTTGGAACAACCATTAACAGTTGACAAACACGAGCCTCAACCAGAAATGCCAACAGAACAAACCGATTTCGCCGCCATCAAGGTTAGAGCGCCGCTGCGGATGTGGACCGATGACTCAGGTCTCTACCGGATTGAAGCGGCCCTGGTCAGGATCCTGAAAGACACGATTGAGCTTCGCAGCTTCGACGGGACTCTCAAAACGGTACCGATCAATCGCCTGTGTGCCGAGGACCGAGAATACCTGCTTCAGTGGACAAGCCCACAATAATCACCGTTGAAATCGGCGGATTGAGCCAAACGACCCCATCAAGACTTTCTTTTTTCGGCACACCAGTTAACTTGGGAAGCCGAAATGACGAGCATCGTGCCCGAATTGATTTCAAGCTTCATACTTGGGGAAAGATTCGATGGACCTTTCGCTGCGACGGTTACTTTTAGTTGTTCTTGTTTTTACAATCTGCGGCGAAGTTGCGGCGCAACCCACGGATTCGGTCATCAAGGGCTACCAGCCGGCGGTCGATAAAATCATTGCCGCTGCTCGCGAAGAAAACGACGCCTACCTCAAGCTTCAGGAACTTTGCGATGATATCGGAAACCGCCTGAGCGGAAGTGAATCACTTGAGCGGGCTATCGAATGGGCCGTTCAGTCGCTCAAAGCAGATGGACACGAAAACGTTCGCAGTGAAAAAGTGATGGTCAGAAAATGGGTCCGCGGCGATGAGTCGTGTGAGATGATTTCGCCACGCCCCTGCAAGATTAATATGCTGGGGCTAGGCGGCTCGGTCGCAACCCCAAAAGACGGTATCACTGCCGAAGTCATCGTTGTGAAAGACAAAGACGAACTTGACGCGCTTCCCGATGAACAGATTAAAGGGAAGATCGTCGTTTTTGATGTTCCGATGCCTCCGTATTCTGAACAGGATGGATCAGGATACGGTAAGGTCGTGCAGTATCGAGGCAACGGCGCAAAATGGGCATCCGAGCGTGGCGCGGTTGCGGCTTTAGTACGATCCGTCACTGCTTATTCTTTAGACTCGCCGCACACGGGTGCCATGCGTTACAGCGGAGGACCGGAGATCAAGAAAATTCCGACGGCAGCGATTACCGTTGAAGGCGCATCCTTGCTGCATCGACTTCAGAATCGTGGAAAAACACCAGTCATAAAACTTTACATGGAAGCAGAAGACCAGGGAGAAGTGCCTTCGGCAAACGTCCTGGCTGAAATCGTTGGAAGGGAAAAGCCTGAAGAAATCGTAGTGATTGGCGGTCACATTGATTCCTGGGATGTAGGACAAGGAGCCCAAGATGACGGCTGCGGCTGTGTGGTTGCCATGGAAGCACTCAATATTATTCGCAAATTGGGGCTTCAACCAAAACGAACGATTCGAGTCGTGCTTTGGACCAATGAAGAGAACGGGATTGCCGGCGCACGCAGCTATGCGGTTCGTCATCAAGATGAAGTCCACATCGCCGGAATCGAATCCGATTCAGGTGGTTTCAAGCCGCAAGGTCTGTCAATTGACTTGCAAGACGACGACAAAGAACAGCTGGCCGCCGCCCAACTCACAGAAATTCTCACCCTTCTCGCACCCGTGGGAGCCACTCGGGTGACCACTGGTTTTTCCGGAGTCGATGTTGGGCAACTGAAGCCAACGGGTACGGCATGTATGGGCTTGAGTGTTGATGGCAGACTCTACTTTAACACCCACCACAGCTGGGCCGATACCGTCGACAAAGTCAATCCAAAAGAGTTGACCGAATGTGCGATTACGGTTGCAGCTTCAGCTTTTGTCCTGGCCGACATGTCTGGAAAACTGGGTGAGGAATAGCCGCCAACAGCAGCGGCATTTTTTTCTTTCTCGCCGGAGGCATTCTTGAAAAAAAGCAACATTTGCTGCCAACCCTCGGAGTTAAGACGCGTCGGCGGCGAAACCAGGTGTGCCCCGATGTCGCATGACAATCAGCCCCGTAATAATCAAGGCTCCTCCCAATAATTGCAATGCAAAAGGTACCTCGCCAATCAAAATCCAGCCAGCAAACAAGGCGATTAAGGGAACCAGATTTTGAAAGCTCGCGGCGTGCGAAGGTCCAAGATGTTTGACGCCGTAGTTCCAAAAGGCGTATGCCAAGCCCGTTGAAAAGATGCCGGAATATAATAACGCCGACATCAACCACGGGTCCGAAAACACTTGCCACGTTTCACCAATCGCCTGACGGGCAATCCAAAAATGCAACGGCAGGGCTCCTCCCACACTACAAAACGCCAACGCTACTGGCGATGTGTTCTTTAACATGGGGCGGCTTAGAACGGATGCAAGCGCCCACGAAAACGCAGCTGCGGAAACAAGCAAATTTCCGGTTACCGTGTTCACAGACGCGGAGCTTGGATCAGTCTTGCTTAACGTTACGACCAACGTTCCGAACAGTGCGATCGTAAGCCCCACCCACGCCAGCTGAGATAACCTTTCTTTTAACAAGACCATTGCGAGAATTGCGGTCCACATCGGGATAGCTGACATGATGATCGCTGTGTTGCCTGCGGACGTCGAATCGATGCCCAGCAGGAACAAGACTTGATAGGCAAACCCCGTCATGAAGGCGAACAAGACCACGTAACATAATTGCAATTTGAGTGGCTTTGCGCCTGCGGTCCGGTCGATGACTGATGCTTTTTGCCCCCACGTGCATATTCCGAGTACAATCGCCGATAATGTCAAGCGTAGCGCGTTAAACAAGTATTCGTCGATCCGACCCAGCGCGAACTTCATGATCGGCATGTTGATTCCCCAGAACGTAACGACCAGGAGTAAGCTCAAATCGGCCAGCCATCGAATTCTCAACGCCGCGTTTTCTTTTTCGTTCTTCAGTATTCCGTTCCCATCATGAAGATTTCAAATCGTTCACTCGAACCACCGTCGGGGTTTAGATAATGCATATTCGCCAAATGACAACAAGGGCGCCTGATTCGGATCGCGTGAGACCACGGCTAAAATTCAAAGCGAGCCGTTAATTTGTTTTGTTACAATACTTCCTGTTCAAAGTATGTGCGGTTGATGATGTCTGGTCGGGTTTGAAACTGGTTATTCGCAAGGAACTGCGAACCAAAGAACTTTAGCCGCATCGCCAGTGATCCTTGAATTGACGACGAGCTTGAACCAAAAAAATCCATTTATCGGCCCACGAATTTACTAAAATATCGAAAACAGACATGTCCAAATTCAAATTTGCCGTTGGTGCTATTTTACTCTGCTTTTTGATGGCCGAAGTTGGTTCGGGCGACGACACCTGGTCCAGATTTCGAGGTCCCAACGG
>CAMYNE010000175.1 GCA_947259675.1 uncultured Pirellulaceae bacterium | reverse complement strand
TGGCGTAAATAACCTAATGGGTCAACCACTTGGACCAGCGTTACTGATTGACGCGTTGTGGTACGCCGGTGGTGCGGGCCTGGCCGGTCTTTTTATGACAGCTTTGTTACCGTTTCTGGAACAGCTTTTTGATATTCAAACTGATATCAGTTTGTTGGAACTAAGTGACGCGAATCACCCGCTACTGAAGGAACTGGTTCAACGTGCGGCAGGGACTTACAACCACAGTATCAACGTGGCTTCGATCGCCGAGGCAGCCGCTGACTCGATCGGAGCGAATGGACTGTTGTGTCGAGTCGGCGCCTATTTTCATGATGTCGGCAAACTTCGCAAACCCGAGTACTTTATCGAAAACCAGAGTGGTGGCGTTAACAAACATGACGAACTTGTACCGACGATGAGCACGCTGGTTATCATTGCTCACGTGAAAGACGGTGCAGAAATCGCCCGCAGTCATCGCCTGCCAAAACGGATTCTCGATTTGATCGAACAACACCACGGAACGACGCTCGTCGAATATTTCTACAGACGGGCAACCCAACAGAACGAAGAATCTGAAAACGGTACTCAAATCGACGAATCGGACTTTCGCTATCCCGGACCCAAACCGCAAACGCCTGAAGCTGCCGTAATGATGCTTGCCGATGCAGTCGAAAGTGCCAGCCGTGCTTTGCGGGAACCGACACCAGCGCGGCTGGAAAGCCTGGTTCGAGAGATTGCCAAGAAACGGCTTGATGACGGTCAGTTTGACCAATGTTCAATCACCCTCGAGCAACTTAACACGATTCAAAAAAGTCTGATAAAATCTCTCAACGCAATGTATCACGCGCGAGTCCAATACCCGGATCAACAACAGACCGCTTAACCATCGTCTGTGATTAAATTGAATGCCCCAGTTTTGATCATCGAAATTGCCAACGAGCAATCTTTGTCGTTCGACGAACTGCCTTTGCTTGAAGTGACAAGGATGATTGTAGAAGACCATGGTTTTCATCAAGGCGAAATCAGTATCGCGATCGTCGACGATCCGACCATGAAAACACTCAACAGAAGATATCTGGATCACGACTACGAAACCGACGTACTCAGTTTTGTGCTGGATGTCAATGAAGAAGTTGGACTGCTCAACGGACAGGTAGTTGCAAGCGCCGACACCGCCAATCGGATTGCAACAGAGTTGAACGTTGCACTTGACGACGAACTTTTGTTGTACGTTGTACATGGCACGCTGCACCTGGTTGGACTACGCGACAAAGCTCCCGAGGAAACCACGCGAATGCGAGTCGCCGAAGCCCACTACCTGGCGAGATATGGGGTCGAACACCGTTGTTTGGACGAACCTGATGATAATCCCGATGAATTAACGAAGGAGCAGAACTAAGTGTCCCAGATCCTCCTGTTCTGGCTGATGATCGGCGGATTCATGCTCACGATGCTGGCTGCGACTGCGGCCCACATCCTTCAAGAATGTTCGTGGCATGAACTCGAAGAATATTGTCATCAGAAAAGGAAACCTGATCGGTTTGGGCGAATTTTTGATTTACGCGAACAGATGCATTTGGGCAACGTCATTCTCCAGATGATCGCTACGGCGATCGCGACTGCGGCTGCCGTGTGTTGGTTGCTCAAGAGACGCAGCGTGGCTGAAGTGAGCATTAATGAGATGTTGTCGATCTTTGCCTTGGTCGCGTTCGGATTGATTTTGTGCAGCAGCTGGATCCCGTGGGCAATCGCAAGAATCGGTTCACATCAGTTTCTCTTTCACACGTGGCGATGGTGGTGGATCGTATCGGCGATCGCCTGGCCGTTCCTGATTGGCGCGAACGTTGTGGCCGCAGTCTTTGTGCGCGCCAGCGGTAAGCACGACGAAGAGGACGATGAAGAAGAGGCCTTTGAAGACGAAATCCTCTCCATGGTCTCGGAGGGCGAGCATGACGGGCTGCTGGAAGCCGAAACTCGCGATATGATCGAAGGTGTGATGGAACTCGACGACAACGACGTGGCCGCGGTGATGACTCCACGGTCGAAAATAGACGCCCTGGAAGTCAACACCGACTGGGACGAAATGGTTGAATTTGTCGTTAACTCGGGCCGAACACGAATTCCGGTCCACGAAGACAGGATCGACAACATCAAAGGCATCTTGTACGCGAAAGACATTCTTCGTGAATCGATGCGGTCCGAGAGTAAACGCCGCCCGTTGGCCAGGTTGATTCGAAAACCGATGGTGGTTCCAGATAGTACGCTTTGTGATGAAATGCTGAATCAATTCCTTTGTCATCACGTCCATCTGGCGATCGTGCAGGATGAATACGGCGGTCTTGCCGGCCTGGTTACAATCGAAGACGTGCTCGAAGAGATCGTCGGAGAAATTGTGGATGAAACCGATGATGATCGGGCCGATGAAATTGAAATTCTGAACAAGAACGAAGCCGACGTTGAAGGTCACGTCAACATTGACGTGTTAAACGAACGGCTCGGTTTGACTTTACCTGAAGACCAAGATTACGATACTCTCTCTGGATTGATTATGAGCGAGTTAAAAGAGGTACCTCGCTCCGGTCGCGAACTGCAGTTCGGCAATGTGCAATTCAAAATCCAGCGCTCGAACCGTCGCTCCATCGAAAGCGTGCGCGTGACTGTTCTCGATGAATCCGAAGAAGCAATCGGCAATCAAGGCAAAACGAATGCCCCCTCGCGGAAATCAGGCTGAATGAGGCCATTCGGAGATATCCCTGGCGACGACTCGAGTCACTCAGGGACAGCAGACAACCATAAATCGTCAGGCCCGCGTCCGACCAAACAGAAACCCTGTTCTTAAACAAGCCACGAAATCACATGGCAAACCCCAGAATTGGCGCTGTATTACTAGACCTTGAGTCCGTGTTTCATAGAATAGATGATCAATTCACGTTCTCACTTTGCATGAGCATACATGACTTTACAACAGCTGTTTCCGCTGATTCGCACAGATATCGCAGGCGTGTCAATTGACGAAATTTCCCGCAAGTTTAGAACGCCTTGTTATGTCTACGATGCGGAAATTATCCGAAAACAAATCGACAAGTTGAGACAATTTGATGTTATCCGATACGCACAAAAAGCGAACTCGAATATCGGCATTTTGAATCTGATGAGGCAAAACGGGGTTGTCGTTGACGCGGTTAGTTCGGGGGAAGTCTTTCGGGCCAGGAAGGCAGGATTCACGATCGCGGCTGATTTTGATTCAATCGGGGAGCCGCCTCCTGTCGTGTACACCGCCGACGTTTTCGATCGGGAATCGCTCGAACTGGTCGTTGCAGAAGACTTACACGTCAACTGTGGTTCAGCCGATATGATTGTGCAGTTGGGTGAACGGGCTCCAGGGCGCGAGATTACACTCCGAATTAACCCTGGGTTCGGCCATGGCCACACTCAAAAGACCAATACAGGCGGTGAACAATCCAAACACGGGATCTGGCATGAACAGTTGCCGGAGTGCAAACCACTTGCGGCAAAATACAATCTCTCGATCACGGGTTTACACATGCACATCGGTTCCGGCACTGATTTTGAGCATTTATCTCAGGTCTGCAATTCGATGGCCAAATCCGCTCGACAGGTCGGTCCAACCATCAAAATGATCAGTGCCGGTGGTGGCCTGCCGACTCCTTACCGTGACACCGACTCGGGACTAGACGTCGAACGATATTTTCAACTTTGGGACGCAACCAGAAACGAACTTCAAAACGAATTTGGGCACGCCATCAGTCTTGAAATCGAACCAGGCCGTTACCTGGTGGCAGAATGTGGGTATTTGATTTCTGAAATACGCGCGATCAAAAAAATGGGCCAAAACCTGTTTTATCTTGTCGATGCAGGTTTCAATAACCTCGCAAGGCCGATTCTTTACGGATCCTATCACCCAATGTCAGTTTGTTTTCGCGGCGAACCCAACTCGTTGACACAGAAAGTCGTTGTCGGTGGTCCACTTTGTGAATCGGGCGATATATTTACCCAACAAGATGGCGGCTTCGTAAGTACTCGCGAGTTACCGGTCGCCAGCGTAGGAGACTTCCTGGTGATCGAATGCGCCGGAGCATACGGGTACGTCATGTCCTCCAATTACAACAGCAAGCCGATGGTGTCGGAAATCTTGGTCGACAACGGAAAAATGCACGAGATTCGAAAACGCCAGACGAACGAAGATTTGATCAAGGGTGAGTCGATCCCCAGCGAGTAATTCATCGCCGAAGATCATAGCCTTGATCTGGTTCCAAATTTCGACCAAGCGGTTGTCACTGAGTCAATTGACTCCCAAATCCGGCCTTGACGACAGTGTCCACCGCACTCGTCGAATTTTTGACGCTTCGCCCCGGAATCTTGCGCGCATGAATCTGTTCAACCAAATTCATGTAGCCTTCCGTCATACTGTCGAGCGAACTTTTTTCAATTACATGTTCGCGAGCAGCGGTCCCCATCGTTGAACGCAACTCTTTGTTTGCAAGCAACTCAGACCACCGCTCTGTCATTTTCCGTTCGTCACCTGCGGGAACGAGGAAGCCAGTCTTTCCGTGAATTACGGATTCACTAACCGAACCGACGTCGGTCGCGACAACGGGCCGCTCGCACGACATCGCTTCCAGTATCGAGACCGGTTTGGCTTCGTTGTGCGAGGTCAATGCAAACAGATCAATCGATGACAGAATGCCTGGGATATCGATTACCGACCCAGGAAAGCGAATGTTCTTCGTAATTCCCAGCTGATCCGCAAGCGATTCCAAAGCTTGTTTTTCAGGCCCGTCACCAGCGATTACGAAATGGGCGTGTGGCATTTGTTGCAAAATATTTGCAGCGGTGCGGAAAAACAAGCTGTGATTTTTCTCAGCTCGCAATGCCGCCACGATACCAACCACCGGGCAGTCTTTCGGAATATTCAGTACGTTTCGCCAGCGTTCGCGGTTGAGAGATTCGAACGCAAATCGGTTGGTATCGACTCCATTTGGAATCATGAAGACTTTTTCTGCCGGGAATTTTTCGAAGTCCACCAAAAACTGGGCGTGTTTTTCGGCAACGGCAATGAATCCATCGGTGATTCGGGTTAGCATTCGGTTCAGGCGGCCGACGCCATCGGGCCAGCCCGTCGAATGCAAAGCCGATAAGATCACAGGTACGCCAGCGCTTTTGGCCGCGACGCGCCCCCAGAACATCTTGTCGCCCGCGCCGACGGTAATGACCGTGTCAATGCGCATTTCTTTGAACAGTTTTTTCAAACGACGAATCACACCAATGTCAAACTTATGGTGAATCAGATTTTCGAAAACGGGAATCTCGTTTGAGATTTCTTCGCCCAGAACTTCCATTTCCTTCAAGCAACAAATCATTGGATCGAAACGTTGCCGATCAACGCGCCGAACAAGATTTACCAGCAAGGTTTCGGCTCCACCGACGGGCATACTTGTGATGACAAACATAACTCGCAGTGGAGTGGAGCAGGAATGATCAGTCATCAAGGCCATCGCTTCAAAAAAAATGGGATCTTTGTTCTGGTTAATTCAAATCATCAAATGTTGTTGCTAAACGTCCAGCCGTTGGCGTGGCTTGAATTCAACTTGACGCCATGTTCGCTTGCTTGTCATTTAAGAAACAGCTTGATGGTGGACGGATATTCAGACGCCAATAAAAAAACACTAGTGCGCAACGGGTTCGCTTAGCTGATTCACACTTCCTG
>CAMYNE010000174.1 GCA_947259675.1 uncultured Pirellulaceae bacterium | reverse complement strand
CAAAAATCTAGGTCGTAAACCACATCGAACGGGTCGTACCGAGCAAATACGCAGTGTCATCGAGACGAAAAGTTATTGGTTATTCCGCTAACACGGATTAGTTAGATAAGTAAGGTTTGGTCAGAATAATCGTCATCGATTTGACATTTCATAACATTCCTTTTTAATGGCAGGCAGAATTCAGCCTTTTATCCTTTATCCTGACTTTTTGAACTACTTTGGGCTTTTGGCCAAAGGCCACCGGACGATTGATTTGACTCAAGTAACAAATGAAAGTGCAGCTCAAAAACAGGTTTTCCTGGCCGATGTCGTTCATGGCCTGAGTCAACCGAACAAGAAACTTCATTGCAAATACTTTTATGATGAACGCGGATCGCAGCTGTTTGATCAAATTTGCCAACTAGATGAGTATTATCTGACTCGCACCGAACAATCCATTATGGATCAGTTCGCAGGTGAAATGGCAGATCAGCTGGGTAAAGGCGTAATGCTGGTCGAATTTGGAAGTGGTAGCAGTACGAAAACACAGGTGCTCCTAAGGCATCTTAATCAACCGGTTGCGTACGTTCCCTTGGATATTTCTGAAGAACATCTTTTGAAAACGGCGGAAGGTTTGCGAATCCAGTTTCCTGAAATCGAAATCCTGCCAGTCGTGGCAGATTTTACAAAAGGGTTCACGTTGCCCGTCTCGAAGAAGCGACCGACGCATGCCGCCGTTTATTTTCCAGGCTCGACGATCGGAAACTTTGAGCCAGATGCGGCAAAATCAACGTTGACGTCGATCGCCGAACTGCTTGGACAGGATGGTGGCCTGCTAATTGGAATTGATTTGCAAAAAGATCCCTTGATTATTCACGCCGCCTACAATGATGCCAGTGGCGTAACCGAACAGTTCAATTTAAATCTGCTTCATCGGCTGAACAACGAATTGGGCGCCGATTTCGAAATTAAACAATTTGAGCATCTGGCTATTTACAATGAGCAATTTGGCCGGGTTGAGATCTTTGTGGTCAGCAAACGTGATCAAGTCGTTACCTTGGGTGAACATCGGTTTAAGTTCAAAACGAACGAGAGAATATTCACGGAGTACTCTCACAAATATACCATCGAAGGATTCGCCAGACTGGCGGCGGACTCGGGATTCGTACTTCGTAAACACTGGACGGATAAAAACCAGTTGTTCGCGGTTTTACATCTGGTTAATCAGCCCATCGAAAATTGAAAGACAATCGAAATGCCTAAAGCAATTTGGAATGAAACGGTTATTGCAGAAAGTAACGCAACGGAAATCGTTGACGGAAATCACTACTTTCCTCCCGAGTCAATCAAGCGAGAATGCTTTCAGGCATCTGATACCACAACTGTTTGCGGCTGGAAGGGAACCGCAAACTATTATGACGTTGTCGTCGGCGGACAAGTCAATCCCGGGGCAGCATGGTACTACGCCGATCCAAAGCCGGATGCTGCCAACATCAAAGGCAAGATCGCATTCTGGAAAGGCGTGCGAATCGAAGCCTAGGGCGTTCATTTCGAGATTCGTGGTTGGCGTCTTCGTTTACCATTGGCCAACCCAATCAGCAAGACTTTTTTTAAGGTATCTAAATGTCAATTGTCTCTTCTCCCGGACTCTCTGTCGCTCAGCGATACCAGGCCATTCGCAAATTCACTGAGCAGATTGCAGAACCGCTTTCCCCCGAAGATTGCATGGTTCAATCGATGCCAGACACCAGTCCGATGCGTTGGCACATGGCCCATACGACTTGGTTCTTTGAGACATTTATTTTGCGGCCCCGGCCCGAATACACCGTCTTTGACGAGCAGTTTAGCTACCTGTTTAACTCGTATTACAACAAAGTCGGCGATCAGTTTCCCAGGCCGCAAAGAGGATTGATTTCAAGACCTGGATTGGAACGGATCAAAGAATATCGGGGTTACGTTGACAAGCACGTGTGCGAGTTGCTGTTAACCGAGGAATTGTCCGGCGAAATGGAGTACGCGATCGAAGTCGGGCTCAATCACGAGCAACAACATCAGGAACTGATGTTGACGGACATCAAACACGCGCTGTCGTGCAACCCAACTCTGCCCGTCTATGAAGAGTCCCCAACAGCTCCTTTTGAATCGCCAAATCAAGAGTGGTTTGAATTTTCCGAAGGGATTTACGAAATTGGCCATGAGGGTAAGGGGTTTGCCTTCGACAATGAGTCGCCACGTCATCCCGTTTTCGTTCAAGAGTTCTCAATTGCAGGCCACCCAGTTTCCTGCGGCCAATTTATTGAATTCATCGATGACGGTGGATATAACCGCCCTGATCATTGGCTTTCTCTGGGTTGGACAGCGGTTCAAGACAACAGTTGGAACGCACCCTTGTACTGGGTGAACCGGGGTGGGAATTGGATGCAGTTTACTTTGTCTGGATTGCAACCCGTCCATCGCGATTGGCCGGTCTGCCATGTCAGTTACTTCGAGGCGGATGCATTCGCGCGTTGGGCAGGAGTCCGTTTGCCAACCGAGTTTGAATGGGAGCACGCTTCTATTGAGTCTGGCGGCGACCAGTTTGCCGAATTGTTGATGAATTGTGGGATGGCGATTCATCCTACGGGAGGCGAGACAGCGACAGTCCAACCGGCGCAGATGTTTGGTGGAGTCTGGGAATGGACCAGCAGTAGCTACGCCCCTTATCCAGGCTATGTTGCGCCCCCCGGGGCTCTTGGCGAGTACAACGGCAAGTTTATGTGCAACCAGTATGTACTCCGCGGCGGTAGCGTTGCCACCAGCAGCAACCATATTCGACCAACGTATCGAAACTTCTTCCCACCGGAGGCAAGATGGCAATTTAGTGGCTTTCGCCTGGCCAGGTAGGACTCCGTTTGGATGCTTGTCACAAACTTTTTGAAAAGAGGATTTTTTCCAGCAAACGGCTCAATCCGAGTTTCAATCCAGCGATGAAACAATTTGTTAGCGGATCAGTTCAAGAAGAAATTTGCCGGTCAAATCGGAGACTTGCGCAGATGCTCGACGTGGACCTTGGCAGATTGGGCTACGATCAATCATAACTGCTAATTATGAAAAAAAAGCGATGACTCCGCCAATCATGTTGCCCGCGACAACCAAGGCTGAGATGACAACTGCAATGATCGCCATGATCTTTCCTGCCTTGGTCAAATTCCGGCCTGCCGGGTTTCGGATTCCTTCGTCCATCTCATTAAGATCGGCATTGGCACAGACCCAGGTCACAATCCCTGCGATCCCGCCGACGAGGCAACTGGAAAAGATAAATGACAGGATTCCCATAATTAAAATTGTTTGGCCCCGATGCGGTTTGCCAAGCGCGTAGCCTTGAGTCACCGGAGCCACGAATCCTTTCGGGATCGCCGAACCGTATCGCGGTATAACATTCGGCTCGGCAGGCGGAACATCGATGGAAGGGTAGGTTTCAGCCGATGTACTTCCTGCCGGCGTATTCTCAGCGTTGGAGGCGGAGGAAGCAGGATTGTATCCCGGAGCTGTATACGATGGACCAGAGTAGTTCGATGGCGGGCTTGCAGAATCGGAAAATCTTCCGCTTAACGGTCCAGAGTCTGGCGCCAGAGTTGGCGCTTCACCGGAATGACTAAGAATTTCAACTTCGCTGTCAGAGCCAACCACAGGCGGAATGTTCGAACTCGAGGCTAATCCAACTTGCTCTCGGTTCGCAAAACGGCGAAGGTCTTCGACCATTGCTACCGTCGTTTGGTAACGATCCTCTGGTCGCTTGGCGACCATTTTTTTGAAGATTCGATCGAGTTCTGCGGCAGCGGTCGGATCGAGCATTCCACGCAGATCGACGGCAAGTGGCGGAAGTGGCGCCTCGCGATGCGCCAGGATTGTTTTTACAACCGTGTCTCGAGAATAAGGACTCTTGCCCGTCAACAGACGATACAAAGTACAGCCAAGCGAATAAATGTCGGAGCGCGCGTCCGCAGCGCGCGTATCTTCGGCTTGTTCGGGCGACATGTACTCGACCGTTCCCATGACTTGGCCGGTCGTGGTCAAGTGCATTGAAACGTTTGAATCCCCGATCGTCTGACCACCGATCCTGGCGAGTCCCATATCGAGAATCTTGATCGTACCTTCGTCATCCAAGAGTAAATTGGAGGGTTTGATGTCGCGATGGACCACGCCTTTGCGATGCGCGTACTCAAGTCCTAAGGAGGCCTGCAAAATGTAGTCGACCGCGAGATTGACCGGAATTGGTCCGAGTCGCTGTAACACCTGAGCCAAATCGTGACCAGGCACATATTCCATGACAAGGTAGTGAAAACCATGGTGCTCGCCGGCGTCGTAGGCGACAACAATGTTCGGGTGAGTCAACTGAGCTGCGACTTTGGTTTCCTGATAAAAACGCGCCACAGCAGCTTCGGATTCGAGCGCCGTAATCGGCAGGATTTTAATCGCGACTTTGCGATCCATGCGGCGATGTGTGGCCAACAAAACTGTGCCCATTCCGCCTTGGCCAAGTTTGTCCATCACCAGGTAGTCGCCAAAACTAATGTCGGCGGCCAAGCCCAATCTGAACTTATCGGCCTGATACGTTGTAATATTGCCTTCGGAAATGAGCCGATTCAAAAGCGCATCGACGCCAGTTTCGACTTCCTGATCGAATTTGGTTGCCTGGTCCGAAGACAGCAATCCGGCTTGGGTGATTTCGTGAAGGATTTTTTGAGCCGAATCGGCCATTAAACTATCGAACAAGAGAACTGGGCTGTGAAATCGGATGTCTATCCAATTTAGTCCATCCCACGATGGGATTCAAAGGATACGAAGCCGCGCAAATAATACCGGGAAATTAGGGCGTTGGTTTCACCAAAATTGTCAAATGGCACACCGATCCTGGTGGGATACTGGGGAGATCAAGTCCCCGCACGCGAAAAAAAGGCGAGCATGACTTGTAAAAACGGCTCATTTTTCGAGGACACAATCTCTTGAACGCTCGAAGCCGATCAGGCAGTGTGGGCTATTTCGGAATAGCAAAGCGATGCTACTTCGCAACTGAACTGTAACCCGGTCTGGCATCTGATGATCGTCCACCAGGATCGGAATGGTATCATGTGCCAGTTCAACCCAAATTGTTAGGAAAGCCAATGAAACCTAACGACGCGATCAAACTTTCAATTGACACCGCTGACCTGGTCGCACGATCTTATCTGGAAGATTTGACCGACGAAGAAATGATGCATCGACCGGCCGCAGGCTGTAATCACATCAAGTGGCAAATCGGCCATCTGATTGAGTCGGACTTCCGCACGATCGACAGTTGTTGCAAGGGGTCGATGCCGGCCTTGCCAGAAGGCTTTGCCAAAAAATATAACAAGCAAACGGCTTCCATCGACGACCATGAAGCGTTTCACCGCAAAGCTGAGTTGATGGAACTTTATGATCAACAACGATCCGCGATCTTGAAAACGTTGGCAACATTGACGCCAGAAGAACTGGAGAAACCGGCCCCAGAAACAATGCGTTCATACGCGCCTACAGTCGCTGCGGCCTTTAGTTTGTTAGGAATTCACTGGGCGATGCACGCGGGTCAATGGGCTGTGATTCGAAGGCAATTGGGACGAGCCCCGCTATTCTAGACTATCTGCCGACCCATCAGCACCAAAGCGCATTGGCGCAAGAATCAGATTTCGCGAACGCATTCGCATAGGATTACAAAATACGGCCTGCATAAA
>CAMYNE010000173.1 GCA_947259675.1 uncultured Pirellulaceae bacterium | reverse complement strand
GCTTACGCCAATACGCGTACAACATTCTCTCCAGTTCAGCATATTGTTCTTTCCCCATTCGGTTTTCAAACGCGGCTTCCAGCCGGGTCTGCAACATGTCAGCCAAGGTAACTCTCTTTTCCTCTTCCTTCGCTGCCTCGGGTTGCTTATGCCCCAGGAAAATTAACCCGAGCAGAATCAGGCTCCAGAGCACGATCGCCCCAATCATGACGTTTCGGTAACCACCCAGTCGAGGAATCCATCCGGTTTCCAATTCGTTGGGTTCAACCTGACCTGGAGGCAATAACGATGTGACTTCCACTGGAATTTCCGGCAAATCGTCGGTGGACGATCCGTCTTTGCGAACCAGCCAATCAGCCAAATTGTATTTTCCCGGTTCGAGCCCGTGAAAAACGATGTCGTAACGGAAACTGGCACCGTGTGGAAAGGCCTTGACGATGCGCACCACCATCGGTGAGTTAGGGATGAGTGGTTTTGCGGCTAGTTCCGAACCGGGCAAAATGATTTGATCGATGTTTCCCGCGGCTCCGACTGTGGGGCTCGTGTTCTCCGCTTGCACGAAACGGGTCATGCATGAGATCAACAACAGTGTAACACTGAACAGGCCAATCGTTTGAGAGATTGTCCAAAGCATCAGCGGGCTCCTCGTCCAAGCAAGCCACGCGATTTAAAAAAGTGCCTCAGTTCATAAGCGAAAGTTCGGTCGGTAGGAATAACCATATGATCGACGCGGCCCCGTTTGAGTTCCTGCTCCAATTCCATTTGATCAATGCCCATATTTTTTCCGCGAGTCGTCAAGTGGCGACCCGTTTCAGCTTCACGGCCGCGCACAAAACCTGCTCCACGCAAACATTCTTCGGCCGGATCCAGCAATTGCAAGGCGACCACGTCATGTTTTTGCCCGAGTCGTTTGAGCGGGCCAATGGCTTCGGGTTGATGCAAATCCGACAAGGTAACGATCAGCGACCGATTGATCAGTAAGGGTCCCAGTTCGCGAATCCGATCTGCCAGCCGGGTGCGTTCTCCGAGATTGTAGGTTCGCAGTTTGTGGAGCCATTGCATGATCTTGTCGCGAGAAAGGCTTGGAGTATAACGCAAATCGGTGTCGCCGACTCCCAGAACCGCGACCGGACTAATCCGATCGAGACAGGCGAAAGCCAATCCCCCGGCAATGTAGACGGCCGTCGCGTACTTGCTGCGCTTCGTTGAACTGACGGTCATCGAAGCGGATGTGTCAACCAACAAGTAACAGGGCATGCGTTTTGGTGTTTCGAATTCCTTCACGTGAAACTTTCCTGTCCGCGCCGTAATTCGCCAATCGATTGAGCGAACTGGGTCACCCGGCTGGTACAGCCGGGATTGAACGTATTCGGTTCCGCTGCCCAGAAAGGGCGATGCATCGGTTCCGTAACTCAGGCTGTCAGCCAAGCGCTTCACGGCCATGATGAATTGCCGCGAATCGAGTGTGTCGATGCTGTCGAGTTGGTATTGATGCATGGCGAAGGAGGATCAGGAGATTGTCGAGGCGGTCAAACCCATCTCGTTCATGATGTTCTTTAAAACCTTTTCGCCGGTCATACCGTCAGCCAGCGCTTCGTAGTTCAGACGGATGCGGTGCAAGATCACGTCTTCGGCCAAGGCGTACATGTCTTCGGGGACAACGTACTGGCGTCCTTGAATCAATGCTCTGGCTCGTGAAGACTGCAACAACGCGATTCCGGCACGGGGCGAACCACCAACTTCCAATGCCGGATGAATTCTCGTTCGATTGACCAACTCGACCACATGGTCCATGAAAACATCACTGATATGGACATCTTGAACCGCCTGCATACAGGTGATCAAATCTTCGGTGGTGCCGACCGGTTCCTTGTCCAGAACATCAAACTCGGTACGGGCCACCGCGCCCCGGTCTTGTCGGCGAATTCCGAGCGCCGAGTTGCGACGCAGAATTTCCTTTTCCTCATCCGGCGTCGGATAAATCAGGCGATGACAAAGCATGAATCGGTCAAGCTGTGCTTCCGGCAGTTCGAAAGTACCGCTTTGCTCAATCGGGTTTTGCGTGGCGATGACCAGGAAAGGCGCGGGCAGCGTGAACGTTTCGTTGCCGATTGTAATCTTGCGTTCCTGCATCGCTTCCAACAATGCCCCCTGGACCTTGGGCGCGGCCCGATTGATTTCATCGGCTAACAACAAGTTAGTGAAAACGGGCCCTTTGAGAACTCGAAACTCGTTTGTCTTTTGATCCAGGATTTCCGAGCCCAGAATGTCGGACGGCAGAAGGTCAATTGTAAATTGGACTCGAGCGAATTCCAGGTCGATCGTTTTCGACAAAACGGAGACTAACAGCGTCTTGGCCAATCCCGGCACGCCCTGCAAGAGCAGATGCCCGCCTGTAAACAGGGCAATCAACAGGCGTTCGACGACGACGTCCTGTCCGACGACAACGGTGCCGACTCTCATTCGCACACGGTCAATAAACTCGACGACTTTTTTCAGTTCCTCGGGGATTCTTTGATTCTCAATAGCTGAATTCATGTATTGGTCCGTTTCTGAAAATGCAGTCAGTGATCGCATCGCGCAAACCGGTTTCCCCGGAATCACAATCGCAATTGCCATTATAACCCCACCCATAAGTTGAGTGCGGGTTCAGACGTGTGAATTTTCACCCAGATTTTGGGTTAGTTTTTGACACGTGAATATTGACGACCTATTTTTTTCAGGCCTCGATTTCGGGTTACCACATGTATTAGCCTTTCAACCAGCGAACTACGAAACAATGGAAAACAGTACTTCAAATCAACAATTGGACGCTCCCGAACGTGATGCGGACGCGAAACTCGATGACCTGCTAAGCCGGATAAACGGTCTAACACAGGCATCCGCTGAAACACCATCGGCACCCGAACCCGCACCCGCACCCGGACCCGCACCTTCGATCAAGCCAACTTCGAAACTGGAAGTCCCCGACGATTCAACAGAAAAGAAAGACTTCCTTCCCAACGCTCCAACATCACTGCGTGAAGCAGGTGTTTCGGAAGCGATGATGGAAGAACTGATCTGCAAATACTTGCTGGCGAAAGGTGAAGCGTCGATTCGCGACATTTCTGATCAAGTCGCGATGCCGTTTAATCTCGTCGAATCGACGATTGTTGCCCTGAAATCTGAACAAGTGCTGGGCTATGTCGGCCAAGCCGCAATGAACGACTATTATTGTAAACTTACAGAACTTGGTCGCGCGCGGGCACGACGTTACAGCGACGCGTGTACCTATTTCGGTGCGGCACCCGTATCGTTTAAAGACTATGTGGATAGTGTCGGCGCACAAACAATTAATGATCAGAATCCGACACAAGCGGACTTGAAACATGCGTTTTCGGACCTTTTGATCGATCCCGATATGATGATCAAACTCGGTCCAGCCGTGAACAGTGGCAAGGGGATGTTCCTGTTTGGATATCCCGGAAATGGCAAGACAAGTATTGCTGAACGAATCACAGCTGCCTTTGGTCCGTATGTTTGGATCCCCCGAGCGATTTCGGTGGATCGCGATATCATTCGCGTGTTTGATTCGATGAATCACGAAGAGGCGCCACTGAAACAGGGTAGCGGACTCTTAACAGAACACGAAGTCGACAAGCGCTGGGTTCGCATCAAGCGTCCCACGATCGTTGTCGGTGGCGAATTGACAATGGAGCACCTTGAGCTGCAGTACAGTCCGGATACGGGCATTACCGAAGCGCCTGTTCAAATGAAGAGTAACACCGGTTTGCTCTTGATCGACGACTTTGGCCGTCAGAGAATGAGCGTTGATGAACTCTTGAATCGTTGGATTGTGCCGCTCGAAAAGCGATACGACTTCTTGAATACTTCGAATGGAAAGAAGATTCAGGTGCCGTTTGATCAGCTGGTTGTCTTCTCGACCAACCTGGAACCAAAAGATCTTGTCGATGATGCGTTCCTGCGACGTATTCCTTACAAGATCGAAGTACCCGATCCTTCCCTGGAGAACTTTGTCAAACTTTTCGAGATCATGTGCAAGATCTACAAGTTTGAATGGAGACCTCAGTTAATCCAGAACTTGCTGCAAAAGCACTACATGCCTGCGAATCGGCCTTTGCGAAACTGCCATCCGCGTGACTTGTTACTGCAGGTTCGCAATTACTGCAAGTATCTCAAACAGCCTCAGGAGCTTACCGAAGAAGCACTCGATTTCGCTTGCGAGAACTATTTCTCGATCATGTAGATTCTCAGGCGTTGCCTAAACGGCAATGCCGTTCATTCGTTGATCAAATGACATTTTCTTGTTTAACGCCCAGCCGCAGGCGCCGGCTACCAGAAGAAGACGGCGCCTACGGCTGGTCGTTAAACGAAAATTGAACGATACTGCCGTTTAACGTCGTTCAACGTTTGCTTGGGACCCCAAGACTGAGCTTAAGGCTGCGTTAATGGTTTCTTGTACCCTTGCCGCGTGTCCACAGCCGCAGTCCCCCATCGCGGTAAATCAATAATGGAACCGAAAAGAAAACGACGAACGATCCAGTGATCACAATAATGAAAAATCCGCCTTGTCCAAGATTCGGGCCAGCCAAGGCCGCGAGGATGCTCAAGGTAACGGCCAAAACAAACACGATGTAGCAGAACGTAATCAGATAAGCAGCGGGAAATTGTTCCCGCGTTCTGGTTTCTCGAAGCAACAGCAATATAATTGGACTGGCAAAAAGAACGCAGAATCCGAACGAGATCAAAGCGACCGGGACAACGAACCAAAACAGGTCTTCGGGCATCGTCCTTTCCTCGGAAATTGGTGTGAATTGCAATGCCGCAAACGAAACGCCTACCAGCGTTGTGAATGCGATGATATCGACAATTGAAATTGTCTGCCGTTCCTTAAGCTCTTTTGTGTTTACCAGTCGCCAGCCAAACGCAAACCGTAACAACCAGAATGGGATTTGTGCTGCCGTCCAGGTTAGCGGCATCGGCGTTATAATATCGAATATCTCACCGTCGCCAAAACCGATATTGCCAGCCATGAATAGACCAAAAACACCACCAATGCCAACTCCGGCCAGCCAGGAAAATGACTCCAAAAGCCGCTGCAGGTAACTTCCACTTGCCAATACCGCCCAGGCTGCGGAGAGGCTGATCGCGGCCAGCACGAGTCCAGCTCCGACCACAAATGTCGGCGCCGTATCGGAATTTCGAAAACAAACGACGCAGACGACAAACAGGGTTAGCGAATAAATGACTGAGTTGCTGGATATCAATTTCCCGAGACTCGGAAGATTTGAGTTTTCCGTGTTCATCCGCGTCTCAACAAAGATTTCAAAATCGACTTAAACGGAATACACAATCACCGATATCGCTGTATAACGAACCAATCCACATGCTTGCACCTTTTGCTTCGCCGCGTTAGTTTATCTCGCTTCGCAACAAATCAGCAAACCAATCCGCTGGTTTTCGATTGACGGCAACGCGAAACGGTAGCAAAGGAAGCAAAACAGGAGAAGAACCGATGCCATTTGGAGAGAATCGACAGAGAAAAGGCCTTTTCGTTACGATCGACGCAAACATTGGTGCGGGAAAAACTAATGCTTGCCACGCAATTGCCTCGGCCGCGATCGCACAAGGCCGCCAAGCCAGGGTCCTTGAAGAACCGACGAATCATCCAAAGTTCGCTCACTTTCTGCAGCGATATTATGGGGACCTCAAATCCGGAAAGAA
>CAMYNE010000172.1 GCA_947259675.1 uncultured Pirellulaceae bacterium | reverse complement strand
CGAGCACGCCGTTAACAAACTGAGCCGAATTGTTTGTGCCGTAACGTTTGGCCAAATCGATTGCTTCATTGATCGCAACTCGGTCTGGCGTTTCTGTAAACAGGATTTCGTAAGCTCCCAATCGCAAAACATTTCGATCGGTCGCAGCCATCCGTTTTAGTTTCCAGTTATCAGCCGTCTTGCTGAGGTGTTCATCAAGTTGATCGCGATGTGCTCGAACTCCTTCCAGCAGACTCGTCGCAAATTCAATCAAGTGTGCGTCGCCCTTGAGACGGCCCGCCATAAAACGTCGCCGGGCCGTTTCGGGAGTGTCTGAGTTGAGGTCGTCCTGATAAAGGACCTGCAATACGATTTCACGCGCGCGACTTCGACGAGACATGTTTGAGTTTCTTCAGGGCTAACGAACGCTTTTTCGTATGCAAGTTTGAAGCCGAAATTTTATGTCAACTGGCTTCTCCCGAAAATGGCACTGGGCTTTCTTAATCATTAATGACTACTGACCAATCTCGTCATATAGCCTTACCATGCGAATTGCCGCATCAGTCGCTTCAATTCCTTTGTTACCGACTTTACCTCCGGAGCGTTCGATCGCTTGTTGGAGAGACTCGCAAGTTAACAATCCAAATGCAACTGGTATCCCGGATTCGATTGACAATTGACCGAGGTTGTTGCTAACCATCGAGTTGATGTATTGATCATGGGTCGTTTCGCCGCGGATTACGCATCCCAGACAAATTATGGCATCCCAATGAGCACTCGATGCGATGAACTTCTTGGCGGCCAATGGTAATTCCCAAGCACCTGGAACCCATGCAATGGTTACATTTTCATCATCAACGCCTGCCGCGGCCAGCGTCTCCTCCGCACCCTGAAGTAGCGGTGCCGTAATGCGGCGATGATACGTTGAAACGATGATAGCAAATCGCTTTTCGGCCAGTGATCCGGTCTTACCTGTATATTCTGTTGCCACAATTCGCCCTTAACGAGGGTTGCCTTTTATCGGTCAAATAAATATACGAAAGTAAGTTCCGATTGGGCAGCAGAGAGAATCTGGCAAAAAAAAACTTCAGCAATCCCTGAATGGTCATTTGAATTGGGCCTGGGCTAGATTCCGCCCGCCTTGACGCTCATCAAGAATTCAGCGTTTGACTGCGTTTTTTTGAGCCGTGTTGTCAGCAGATCCATCGCGTCGGGCGGATTCATGGTGCATAAGGCGCGTCGAACCTGACAAATTCGATCGAATTCTTCAGGATCAAACAGCTTTTCTTCGCGTCGAGTTCCGCTGCGATTGATGTCAATTGCGGGCCAGATACGTCGGTCGACAAGACTGCGATCGAGCACGATTTCGAGATTGCCGGTGCCTTTGAACTCTTCAAAAATCACTTCGTCCATTTTGCTGCCGGTGTCGATCAGGGCGGTTGCCAGAATCGTTAATGAGCCACCCTCTTCAATTTTTCGAGCAGATCCAAAGAACGCTTTGGGCTTTTGCATCGCGTTGGCGTCAAGACCACCGGATAGCGTTTTGCCCGACTGCGGGCACTCCGAATTCCATGCGCGTCCAAGTCGCGTGATGGAATCGAGAAAAATCACGACATCGACTCCGCTTTCGACCAGCCGTTTGGCTTTTTCAAGGACCATCTCTGCGACTTGAATGTGTCGCGCAGCTGGCTCATCAAACGTCGAGCTGATCACCTCACAGCGGTCACCCTTGACTTCGCGTTCCATGTCGGTGACTTCTTCGGGGCGTTCATCGATCAGCAGCATGATGACGTAAGCCTCAGGGTAGTTCTTCAAGACCGAACAGGCCATTTTTTGCAGCAAGATGGTCTTTCCCGCTCGGGGCGGACTGACGATCAGGCCGCGTTGCCCAAATCCGATGGGAGCAATCATGTCGACGACACGAGTGGAGAGCTCATTCGCATTCTGTTCCATGACAATTCGTGAATCAGGATGAAGCGGAGTCAGTTCGTCGAAGTGAACGCGACGAGCATTCTCGGAGGGATCGCGACCATTTACCGACTCGACGCGCAACAGCGCAAAATAGCGCTCGTTTTCTTTCGGAGGTCGAACCTGACCACAGACAATGGCGCCGTTGCGAAGATTGAATTTTCGAATCTGACTGGGCGAAACATAGATATCGTCCGGACAATTCAAATAGTGATATTCGGGGCTTCGTAAAAATCCAAACCCATCGGGAAGGATCTGCAACGTTCCTTCGCCGAACATAATCCCACGAGTCTTGACGCGTTCCTTGAGCAGATTGAAGATTAGTTCTCGGCGATTCATTCCTTCCGGATTTTCGACGCCTTCCTGATTCGCCTGTTTGCAAAGTTGCTTGATCGGCAATCGTTGCAACTCAGTGACATTAATAATGTCTTTGTCGTCAATTGTCTTCCGCTCGACTTCGTTGACCGGCCGAATTTCGTCTTTTGAAATGCTCTCAGCCAGGGACATCGGTTCACCATCCGATTCAATTTCCTTGATTTTGTCGCTGACTTCAGGATCCAAATCAAAATGAGGCCGTCTGCGCCCAGTCGTGTTTCGTCTTAACGGCGGACGACGGTCAGTGCGATTTTTTGACTGTTGGGGATCAGCCATTTTTCTTGTCTCCATGAGAGAATCGGAACCAGTGGAAAAGATTTGAGTTCCGATCTGCTCTTTAAGGTGAAATAGGTTTGGGTGATTCAGGAAGGTGCTTATTGTGTCTTGAAAGACTCAGCCCCCATCGATCCCACAACTGGTGAACTTGTTCCGTCAATTGTTCCGGTGTTCCCGAATTATCGATGATGTCGCTTGCTCTTTCTCGCTTTATCGTGAGGGGTAGCTGTTTGCGTTCCCGGGATATTAACTCATCAGGCGACCAACCTCGGGTTGCCAACGCTCTTTCTTGTCGGAGCCCGACACGAACATCCACAAAAACTATCTTGTCACAAAACTGGTCCCAGCCGGCCTTGAACATCACGGGTGCATCAAGAACGACAGCGGGCACTTCTTGTTTCGATTTCAACTCCAAAATCTTGTCTTTTAAAACTCGGCCAATCCGGGGATGCATGATTGCCTCAAGTCGCATCAGTTCATCGTCGGCACCCTCAGCAAATACAATGGCTGCAAGTGCTTTTCGAGCAACGCTTCCATTGGATATGACTGATTCTCCCCATCGAACTCGAATTGCTTCCAGCACTTCGGGTTGCAATAACACCTCATGTCCCACTCGATCGGCATCGAGTAGTTCCGCACCTAGTCGTTGGAAATTGGCGGCGACAGAGCTCTTACCACAAGCAATGCCGCCTGCAATACCAATGACTAGCATCGAAAAGTCCGATTGATCGAATGAGGTAGGTAAACCAAACCGCCGTCGCAACGATTTAGGCTGAGGTAAATGACGAGTCCGTTTCCGGCAATGCGTCCGGCGTAGGGTTAAGTGGTCTTGTCAGCAAACGGCAACCCTTCTCCAAGTTGGAAAAAAGCAACAAAAAGAACCAACGGAATTTGACCATCAAAATCCGTTGAATTTGCCGAAAGCTCGCCTCTTATTGATTCCATCTCCCGACGTCTTGCATCACCAAAACGCCCGTCGTCTCAGTAACAAGCATAACCATTTCAACCGACTAATTCCAGAATCTCCGGTAAATAAATCGCCTACAGTGAGTTGGCGTGCGGTGAATGGAAGACGTCTTGCCCCGTCAAACAAATCAAAATCGCTGGAAAACCGCCCCCGAAACCACGCAAAGAACCCGGAAAGTCTCCGTTTTTGCGACGACCGACTGCTGGAGTGAACAGTTGGGCAATCGAACCGCGAATATTCTCCATTTCAGTGGTGAAAACGCCGATTTTTCATAAGTCTATTGATCCATCTAGGATTGGATTACCGTGACAATCGTTATGTCAGGTCCACTTTGTGATTGGGTGTTGCCAAACCGACGTGACTTTGACTGAAAGTTTGACAGCCAAATTCGCCCAATTTAAAATCAGGGTGAGGACAGGATGGGGCGCATTTACTTCTCTGCTTACAGATTCGAACCTTTTTTTGAATCTGTTGATCGATTAGCAACGAGTTTAATCACCTTCATCTCCCATCCTACCTATAATTTCAATACAACGGCCGGCCGGCCAAGTCACATATTTGCATCTTAATGTCCGATCGGGACAAAATGAGGAGAGAGTAATGGCAGCCAGGGAAAACCAAGGGTATTTGATCGCTGTTATTATCCTGGTGTTAATTACCCTTGTTTTGGCGCTCGTCGCTTTTCTAGGTATTAACAAGGCATTTCAATATGCGGATGAGCGCGACGACGCAGAAAACAAACTCGCGTTGCAAAAGAATCTGACGCAGGCCTACGACACAAAGAGCAGAGTCTTGATGGCGTGCGTCGGGGATATGGGAGGGAAAGAAAAAATAGCTGAAGTCCCAACCTTGATCCAATCCCTTGACCGTCTTGTCGATCCCAACTTCGACGAAAGTCAAAAGAATCTGATCACCGACGTGACCAAGAGCGTTAACGAAGTCTACGCTCAATACGAAAATGATATGAAGCAGTTTATTGCGGCGCCAGATGCCGAGCAGGCCGCAGAGTTAACCTGGCGGTCACTAACTCGAAACCTCGCCGCTGTGCTCAGCAAAAAGCACTTTGATGCAAACGTCCTCCGGGACGAAGCCATTCGGATTAAAAGAGAGGCGGCAGCTGAAATTGCAGCTCGTGAGAAGATCGTTGTGGGTGCTCGGGAATCGGCGGAGAAGGCAAAAACTGAACTTCAAACCGAAAAAGAACGATTCAGCAAAAAAGAATTGGCGCTAAATACGGCAATGAAAAATATTCAGGCGGACAATGATGCGACAATCGAAGAACTAAAAAATGCACGTGATCAGTTCAAGCTTGAGAAAAATAAATACGAGAGCGACATCAACACTGCGAAGACTCAAAACGTAGCTCTTAAAACCAAAGTAGACCGCTACGAGAAAGAAGTTTTCGATCTACCGGACGCAAAAATCGTACGTTCGTCGCCAGAGATCCAATTGGTCCACATCAACATTGGTTCCGCTGACGGTTTGCGGGTCAATCGAACTTTTTCCGTTTACGATCAGACTGAAACCAACTTCGTTGAGGGGCAACACAAGGCAACGATCGAAGTCACCGAAATCACCGGCCCCCATCAAGCGGTCGCAAAAGTCACCTCCGTGGATTCTCTCAATCCAATCCTGCAGGGCGACAACGTCCTGACGGCAACCTGGGATCCCGGTTATCACGTTCCAATCGCGCTGGTCGGGTTTTTTGACCTCGACCACGATGGTCGTTCCGATCGGAAACGACTCGTCACCATGATCGAGAAAAATGGTGGCAAAGTCGTCGCTCAAAACGACGAAGATGGTAATGTGATTGGCAAAATTGATTCGTCGACGCGGTATGTCGTACTGGGAAATGAACCTGATGTCGGACCTAACTCTAACACGCAGATTCTTGGAGCGATCAAGACTCTTCTCGATGAAGCAAAAGCCAATTCTGTGCAGGAGATCGATCTTCGCAAACTGTTGAACTGGATGGGTGTTCACGGTCAAGCGAAAATCGAACGACTGGATAGCCGGATTGGAGACGATTTCCGACGGCGAGACCCGATTAATTTTCTTAAATCACGAGATCGTTAATCATCCTCGTTTAACGACCAGCCGCCGTCTGATTTTGGTTTGAGCCGGCGCCTGCGGCTGGGCGTTAAACAAACGGATCAAGCACTAACCGTTGCCGTCCGATTTTTCTTTGT